>CACFQM010000001.1 GCA_902568425.1 uncultured Pelagibacteraceae bacterium
AAAAATATCGAGGTGAGAGGTTTAGAGATTGTAGAAGAAAATATAAAAAAATGTATTTATAAAGGATTATCTGTTATTGAAGGTAATGCCGAAACTGAGCTACACCAATTTCCAACTAAATCATTTGACTTCGTTATACTAAGTCAAACATTGCAGGCATTTTATAATCCTGAAAAAGTTCTAAAAGACTTATTGAGAATTGGAAAATCTGTAATAATATCAATTCCAAACTTTGGATACTGGAAAGTAAGAACTAGTTTGCTTATTTTTGGCAAGATGCCAGTAACAAAAACTTTACCAAATTCATGGTATAACACTCCTAATTTACATATGTGCACAATTAAAGATTTTTTCGATTTTTGTACCGAGAAAAAAATTAATATCAACAAAGTTGTAGGTGTGAACGAGGAAAGTACTTCAGAAATAAAAAAAAGTAATCTTGAAATTAAAAACCTTTTTTCAAAGGTTGGAATTTTTTTATTAAAATAAATGCTTAATATATCAATTATAAAATGTTTAACAGATAATTACAGTTATTTATTAAAAGATGAAATCACAAACACAGTTGGTATTGTTGATCCATCAGAATTTACAACTGTAGACAAAGAGATAGAAAGAAAATATAAAAAATTAGATTTTATTATAAATACACATCACCATGATGATCATATTGGTGGTAATTTAGAGTTAAAAGAAAAGTACAACTCAAAAATTGTATGTTCGTTTCATGACAGGGAGATCATTAAAAATACAGATATAAGCTTAAAAGATGGTGAGATATTTTTGTTTGGTAAAACTGATTTTCAAGTCATACATATACCAGGCCACACTCTTGGTCATGTAGCTTTTTATTCGAAAAGTGCCAAAGTTGTATTCTCTGGTGATACCCTTTTTTCACTAGGATGTGGAAGAATTTTTGAGGGATCATTTGAACAAATGTTTAGATCAATTGAAAAAATTAAAAATTTACCATCTGATACGTTGATTTACTGTGGGCATGAATACACAGAAAAAAACGGAGAATTTGCAATTAGTATTGATGACCAGAATAAAATTTTAAAGGAAAGAATTAAAAATGTAGCTAGTAAAATTAAACAAGGTCTTCCCTCTATACCTGTAAGTTTAAAAGATGAATTAGATACTAATATTTTTTTGAGATGTGAAAATCAAAAAATTAAAAGTAAACTACAAATGCATAATTCCTCTAAATTAGAAGTTTTTACAAAATTAAGGAATTTAAAAGATCAATTCTAGCACCATATATCTTGACTTGTTTAGTTACGGGGTTATATTGCCATAAATTTTAACAAGGTTTATTTTATGTCTTTTGCAATTATAGAAACAGGTGGAAAACAGTACAAAGTCTCTGCGAGTAATATTCTTAAAGTCGAAAAACTTGATATCAAAAAAGGCAATAAAGTTGAGTTTAAGAAAGTTCTATTAGTAAACGATGACAAGACAGTTGAAATTGGTGATCCAACAGTAAGCGGTGCCATTGTTGAGGGTATGTTGTTGGATAATATTAAGGACAGGAAAGTAATAGTTTTTAAAAAAAGACGAAGACAGAATTCTAGAAAACGTTACGGGCATAGGCAGCCTTTATCCAGGGTTCAGATTACTAAGATAATGTCTAAAAATGGTAAAGTTGTTGCTGAAATTAAAGAAAATCAAATTAAATTATCTTCTGGAAAAGAAGTAGAAAAGAAATTATCTTCTAAAAAAGTTAAGAATGTTAAAAAAATAGTAAAAAATAAAGAGAAAAAATAAAATACTATGGCAACAAAAAAAGCAGGTGGATCATCCAAAAACGGCCGAGATAGTGCTGGTCGTCGGTTAGGTGTAAAAAGATATGGCGATCAGATGGTACAACCTGGAAATATAATAGTTCGTCAAAGAGGTACTAGAATACACCCAGGATCAAATGTGGGTATGGGAAAAGATCATTCAATTTTTTCATTAATTAGCGGGAAAGTAAAATTTAAAAAGTCTAAATCTAACAGAACTCTTGTATCTGTATTCCCTAAATAAATTAAATTTAACTAAACTCACTCTTTAAAATGAAGTTTTTAGATCAAGCAAAGATATATATAAAAGCTGGTAACGGTGGATCAGGATCCTCTAGTTTCAGAAGAGAAAAATATATTGAATATGGTGGACCAGATGGAGGCGATGGAGGTACTGGTGGATCAGTTATTTTTGAGTCTGAAAGAAATTTAAATACTTTAATCGATTTCAGATATAAACAACATTTTAACGCAGAAAATGGTAAGTCTGGAAGTAAAAAAAATAAAACTGGTGGGGGTGGTAAAGATTTAGTTTTAAAAGTACCAACAGGCACACAAATATTTGAAGAAGACAATAATACTTTAATTTATGACTTTACAAAAGATAAGGAGAAGTTTGTTGTGGCAACCGGTGGTGAAGGAGGTTTAGGAAATACAAGATTTAAAAGCTCTACAAACAGAGCTCCAAGAAAAAAAACGCTTGGAAAAAAAGGAGAAGAGTTTTGGGTATGGTTACAACTTAAAGTAATTGCAGATGCTGGGATTATTGGATTACCAAACGCCGGGAAATCTAGTTTGTTATCGAGGTGTACAAGAGCAAAACCAAAAATAGCGAATTATCCATTTACAACAATTAATCCAAACTTAGGTGTTTTAAGTATGAATCATAAAGAGATAATACTTGCTGATATCCCTGGTTTAATTGAAGGATCTCACAAAGGAGTTGGGCTTGGTGATAAATTTTTAAGACACATAGAAAGATGTAAAGTTTTAATTCATTTAATTGATATTTCTGAAAAGGATATCATTGGAAATTATTTGAAAATAAGAAATGAATTGTCTAAATATGATAAGAGTATCTTAAAAAAGAAAGAAATAGTTGTTTTTAATAAATCAGATTTAGTAAACATGGATTTAATAACAGAAAAGTTGAAAAATTTTAGAAGAGAAACAAAGAAAAATTTTGAAATTATTTCTTTAGTTTCTAAACAAAATTTCGATAAAGTTAAAAAAATAATTCATAGTAAATGTATATAGATAAAGCTAAAAAAATTGTTTTAAAAATAGGATCATCAAATTTAGTTGATAATAAAGGTAAGTTAAAAGAAAGATGGCTTAAAAGTTTAGTTGTAGACATTGAAAAACTGAGAAAAAAAGGTAAGGAATTTGTAATTGTTTCTTCTGGAGCCATTGCTTTAGGTCAAAGCTATTTAAAAGTGAAAAAAAAAAGACTTAAAATTGAAATGAGCCAAGCTCTTGCCTCTGTTGGGCAAATTCATCTAACTAATATATATAAGGAAATGTTTAAAAAGAAAAAAATTAATATAGGTCAAATTTTAATATCGCCTGACGATACCGAGCAGAGAAGAAGAGCAATAAATGTAAAAAGAACTTTTGAAAATCTTTTTAAACTCAAAGCTATACCTGTAGTAAATGAAAATGATACAACGGCAACAACTGAAATTAAATACGGAGATAATGACCGTTTGGCAGCAAGAGTAGCACAAATAATAAGTGCTGACGTTTTAATTAATTTTTCAGATGTAAATGGTTTGTATAAGTCTTCAAAAAATAAGCAAATAATTAAAGAAGTAAAAAATATAAATGATGAAACATATGCCCTTGCTGATAGTAAAAAGAGTGTTTATGGTTCAGGCGGGATGGTCACAAAACTAGATGCTGCAAAAATTTGTATGAATTCTGGTTGCTATATGGCTATAGCTAATGGAAAGCAAATAAATCCTTTAGATAAACTATTAAAAACAAATATTTGTACCTGGTTTTTACCAAAAGTATCTAGCCTTGATGCAAGAAAGAAATGGATTGTGAGTTCGATTGGATCAAATGGAAAAATATATATTGATGGTGGTGCCGTTAAAGCTTTAAAAAACGGAAAAAGTTTACTGCCAGCAGGAATAATAAAAATTGATGGAAAATTTTTTAAAGGAGACAACATACTAATTGTTGACTTAGACGGTAATGACTGTGCTAGAGGTATAACATCGTTTTCTTCTGATGAAATTAATAAAGTAAAAGGCTTAAAAAGTGATCAACTAGAAAGTATCTTGGGTTATCCAACTAAATCGGAAATAATTCATAGAGATGATATGGTTAAATTATAATGAAAAATTATTTAAATAATATTGGAAAAAAATCTAAAGATGCTTTTAAAAATTTAGGTAATGTAAGTCTTAAGAAAAGGAATAAAGTACTAGAGACTTATATAAAATCTTTAAAAAATAATAAAAATAAGATTATTAAAGAAAATTTAAAAGACATAAAACTTTGTAAGCGTAAAGAATTAATAGATAGACTAATCCTTGATAGTAAGAAAATTGAAAGTATAAGGAGTTCAATTTATGAAATCATAAGATTTAAAGATCCTTTAGGAAAAGTAATTGAAAAGTGGAAGAGACCAAATAACTTAATAATAAAGAAAGTTTCTGTTCCAATTGGTGTAATAGGAATTATTTATGAAAGTAGACCAAATGTAACTAGTGACGTATCTTCTTTGTGTTTAAAATCTGGTAATGTTGCTATTTTGAGAGGTGGTTCTGAGTCATTGAATTCAAATAAAATTCTAGCAAATCTTTTTAGAAACTCTCTTTCAAATAATTATGTTGATAAAAACTGTATTCAATTTATCGATAAAAAAAATAGAAAAATTGTAGATTTTCTTTTATCGCAAATGTCAGATTATATTGATGTTATAGTTCCAAGAGGAGGTAAGAGCTTAGTTAAAAAAGTACAAAAAATCTCGAATGTAAACGTAATTGGACATTTGGAAGGTAATTGTCATGTATATGTTGATAAAGATGCTGATCTAAACATGGCAAAAAAAGTAGTTTTAAATTCAAAAATGCGAAGAACATCAATTTGTGGTGCAGCAGAAACTTTGCTAATTCATGATAAATGTTTGAGGTCTCATTCACTTCCAATTATTAGAGAGTTAATCCTAAAAGGATGTGAAGTGCTTGTAGATAAAAAAATAAACAAATATTTTAATAATAAACTTAAGTTAGCTAACGAAAGTGATTGGAGAACTGAGTATTTATCACCTAAAATATCTATAAAGAGCGTAAATGGAGTAAATGAAGCTATTAAACATATATTAAAATATGGAACAATGCATACTGATGCTATCATTACTCGAAATACAAAAACGGCAAATATATTTTTGAACGGAATAAATAGTTCAATAGCTGTTCATAATGCGTCGACACAATTCGCAGATGGGGGTGAATTTGGATTTGGTGGAGAAATTGGTATATCAACAAATAAGTTGCCACCTAGAGGTCCTGTAGGCATAAATCAGCTTACTTCATATAAATATATGGTCTTTGGAAAAGGTACTATAAGACCAATATAATAATGAAGAAAAAAAGAATTGGAAAAAAAATTGGTATATTTGGAGGAAGCTTTGATCCACCACATAAGGGACATGTTCAAATAGCAAAACTCTCTTTAAAAAAACTAAACTTGAACTATCTTTTTTGGGCAATTACAAAAAGAAATCCACTTAAAAAAAGACCCCTACTAACTCTTAATGATCGAATTTTACTTTCAAAAAAATTATTAAGAAAAAATAAAAGAATTAAAATTAAGAGCTTCGATAAATATTTAAGAACCAGTAAAACAATTGAATTACTTAAATTTATAAAAAATAAATTTAAGAATTCACAAATATATTTCATTATGGGCTCTGATAATATTATAAAATTACATAGATGGCACAATTGGAAAAAGTTTCAAAAATATTGTACTATTGTAATATTTCCACGAAGAGGATATTTAAAAAATATGATGGTTTCCAAGGCTTACAGCTACTTTAAAAAAGAAAAAATAATATTATTTAAGTCAAAAATAGCAGATATTTCGTCTTCCAATATAAGAAAAAATTATCTATTATAATAATAGTGCAAATTCCTAAAATTAAAAAAATTGTAGAAAAAACTTTAAATCAAAACAAAGCTGTTAATATAGTTTCAATTAATTTGAAAGGTAAGACTTCCATAGCAGATTATATGGTAATTGCCTCAGGTACATCATCAAGACATATTCAATCAATGTCAGAGATCTTATTAAAAGAGTTACAAAAAAATGGAGTTTATAAATGTAAAATGGAAGGTAGAACAAGTCCTGATTGGAAACTGATTGATGCAATAGATATTATAATTCATATTTTTCATCCAGAAAAAAGAAAGTTTTATGACTTAGAAAAAATGTGGTCAGAACCAATAGCTAAGGATCGATTAAGTATATGAAAAAAATATTATATAAATTTATAATTACTTTATTTTTTGCCTCAAATCTTTTAGCAAATACTAATAATGAGGAGCTTTACAAAAAAATTGATTTATTTGCCGAAGTTCTAGACAAAATTAAAAAAGAGTATGTTGATAAGGTTGACCAATCTGAGCTTATTGATGATGCTATTAACGGAGCTCTTCAATCTTTAGATCCGTATTCCGCCTACATGAACCCAGAATTTTTCGATAGTATGCAGACTGATACAAGGGGGGAATTTGGTGGTTTAGGTATTGAGGTTGGTATGGAAGCTGGAGTAGTAAAAGTAATATCTCCAATTGATGGAACACCAGCATCTAAAGCAGGTATCAAAGCTGGCGATTACATTATAAAAATTGATGGAACACAAGTTCAAGGTAAGTCATTAATGGAAGCTGTAAAATTAATGAGAGGTCCGGTTGGATCTGAGATAAATTTAACTATAAGACGAAAAGGTAAAAAAAAGGCATTTATCAAAACTATTAAAAGAGAAATTATTGAGATTAAATCTGTTGAAGCAAAAATCATAAAAAATAAAATTGGTTATCTAAGATTGAAGGCGTTTAATGAGAACAGTAGCAAACAACTTATTAAAATAATCTCAGGTTTTGAAAAAAGTGAAAAACCAGTTGGATACATTCTTGATTTAAGAAATAATCCTGGGGGTCTATTAACCCAAGCAATTCAGGTTACTGATTTTTTTCTTGATGAAGGGGAGATTTTATCTACACGTGGCAGAAAGGTAACTGAAAATAGAAGATTTTTTGCAAAGAAAGGCGATAAAGTAAATGGTAAGCCACTAATAGTTTTAATTAACAACGGGTCTGCTTCTGCATCAGAAATAGTTGCTGGAGCACTTAAGGATCACAAAAGAGCAATTATCTTAGGCAGTTCAACTTATGGTAAAGGTTCTGTTCAATCAATTATTCCTCTAAATAATGGTGGAGGGATAAGAATTACGATTTCAAAATATTACTTACCGTCTGGAAAATCTATCTCAGAGGTAGGAGTGAAGCCAGATATTTTTATTGATGATGAGGCAGATGATTTTCAGATAGATACCAAATCTGATAATCAACTCAATTACGCATTAAAACTTCTAACTACTTAAATGACTGAAAAAATATTGCCGATGAGAAATGGTGTTGGGGCAGTTGTTTTAAATAAAAATAACAAAGTTTTTGTTGGTAAAAGAATAGATAATCCAGGTAAATTTTGGCAAATGCCCCAAGGTGGTGTTGATGAAGGTGAAAAATATTTTGATGCGATGAAAAGAGAGCTTTTTGAGGAGACTGGTATTAAAAATTTTGAAGTGATCAAAGAAATTGAAGGCATGACAGAATATGAGTTGCCGGATTATCTATTAGGAAAAATTTGGAAAGGCAAATATAGAGGTCAGAAGCAAAAATGGTTTGTTATTAGATTTTTAGGGGATGATAAAGAGATAAACTTGAACACCAGTAAACCAGAATTTAATGAGTGGAAATGGGCAAATCTTGATGATCTTCCAAGTATAATAGTAGGTTTTAAAAAAAAACTTTATATGAAATTGGTTCCGAAAATTAAGCTAATTATTGGTTAATTTTCAAAAGCGTATCAATTTTATGTGACACAATATATTTTGCTTTGTCACTCAAATTGTCTTGTGTTAGTTTGCTTTTGCTTTCTTCAATTATTTTATTTATATTTTGATTTTTGATACTTTCTAGAGATGTAATAGTTGATGAAAGTATTATAAGAGTATTATTTGAAAATTCCACAGTTCCCTCCTCAACAAAAAATTGACTTTGCTTGCTTCCTTCAACTTTCGTTATACCCGGCCTTAAAAAAGTTATCAGTGGTATATGATCTGCAAGAATGGTCATCTCGCCTTCAAAGGATGGTATTGTTACTGAATTAACTTTTTCAGAAAGTAGAATGCTTTCTGGAGAAATTATTTCGAGATTGAAATTTTTTTCCATTTATGCGGCGGCTTCTTTTGCCATTTTTTCAGCTTTTGCTATAGCTTCCTCAATTGATCCCACCATATAAAATGCAGCTTCTGGTAAATGATCGTACTCGCCTTTACATATGGCATCAAAACTTTTTATTGTAGAGTCTAAATTTACTAATTTACCTGGAGTACCAGTAAAAACCTCAGCAACAAAAAATGGTTGTGAAAGAAATCTTTGTATTTTTCTAGCTCTTGCTACAGTCAACTTGTCTTCCTCTGAAAGTTCATCCATTCCAAGTATGGCTATAATATCTTGTAGAGATTTATAAGTTTGTAAAATCTTTTGAACTTCTCTTGCTACTCTATAATGCTCTTCACCAACTATTCTAGGATCTAAAATTCTAGATGTAGAGTCCAACGGATCAACCGCAGGATAAATACCTAATTCTGCAATTTGTCTCGATAATACAGTTGTTGCATCTAAATGTGAAAAAGAAGTTGCGGGAGCTGGATCAGTCAAGTCATCTGCAGGAACATAAATAGCTTGTACCGATGTAATTGATCCTTTCCCTGTTGTTGTAATTCTCTCTTGTAAATTTCCCATATCTGTTGCCAAAGTTGGTTGGTAACCAACTGCAGATGGTATTCTACCTAGTAAAGCAGAAACTTCTGAACCTGCTTGAGTAAATCTAAAAATATTATCTACAAAAAATAGTACGTCTTGTCCTTCTTTATCTCTAAAATATTCTGCTACTGTTAATCCTGTTAAGCCTACTCTGGCTCTAGCTCCAGGAGGCTCGTTCATTTGACCATATACTAAGGCAGCTTTAGAACCCTTGCCCTCAGGTTTGATAACACCTGATTCAATCATTTCGTGATATAAATCATTTCCTTCTCTTGTTCTTTCTCCAACACCTGCAAAAACAGAAAATCCACCATGAGCTTTTGCAATGTTGTTTATCAATTCCATAATAATTACTGTTTTACCAACTCCGGCTCCTCCGAATAATCCAATCTTTCCACCTTTTGAATATGGTGCAAGAAGATCTATAACTTTAATACCAGTTTCTAGAATTTCTGTTTCAGTGGACTGATCTGTAAATTTTGGTGCCTCTCGGTGTATTGGCCATTTCTCTTTTGTCTTTACATCTCCTTTTTGATCAATAGGCTGACCAATAACATTTATAATTCTCCCTAAAGTTTCAGGTCCTACAGGTACACTTATTGGTGCACCAGTATTTTGAACTGCGTCGCCTCTTTTTAGACCCTCTGTACTATCCATTGCAATGGTTCTTACACTATTTTCTCCAAGATGTTGTGCAACTTCTAAAACCAGTTTGTTTCCAGAATTATCTACTTCTAATGCTGTTAAAATTTCGGGTAATGCTCCATCAAATTGAACATCAACCACCGCGCCGATTACTTGAATGATTTTTCCATTTTTGGTCATTTTATAAACTTTCAGCTCCAGATATTATTTCAATTAACTCTTTTGTGATAGCAGCTTGTCTGCTTCTATTGTAATTAATTGTCAACTTATCTACTAAATCACCTGCATTTCTTGTCGCATTATCCATAGCCGTCATTCTTGAACCCTGTTCACTCGCTGAGTTTTCCAAAAAGGCCTTGAATATTTGTGTAGATATATTTTTTGGTAGTAAATCATCTAAAATTTCATCCTCTTCGGGCTCGAATTCGTATGATGACGCTTCTTCATTCTTTTTATTTTTATTTTCAACTTTAGCAGGGATTACTTGTTGTTGCTGAGGAATTTGTGAAATAACATTTTTAAATTTGTTGTAAAATATGAAACATTTATCGAATTCTTTATTTCTAAATAATTCAACTATTTGTTTGCCAATTTCTTCTGCATCTAAAAAAGATAATTTTTTTTTATCTTTTAAATTAATTCTTTTAATAATATATTGGCCATAATCTCTTTTTAATTGATCTAGACCTTTGGTACCAACGGTAATTATTTTCAGGTTTTTAGAGGATTTGATAGCTTCGTCAAAATATTTTTTGGCTAATTTACATATATTTGTATTAAATCCACCACAAAGTCCTCTATCAGCCGTCATAACAACACAAAGATGTGTTTTATCCTCTCCTGTACCAACCAAAAGTTTTGGCGCATTAGATGGATCATTAATCGCTTTACTTAAATTCTGGATTATTAAGTCCATTTTATCACTGTAAGGTCTTCCTTTTTCAGCCATTTCCTGTGCTTTACGGAGTTTTGCTGCCGCAACCATTTTCATAGCCTTTGTTATCTTTTGAGTAGACTTTACACTTGAAATTCTTTTTCTTAAATCATCTAGACTTGGCATTATTTTTTTTCAAAATTAGATTTTTTATAATTTGTTATAACCTCTGTTAAAAGCTTTTCAGTGTTCTCTTCGATCTTTCCGGTATTTTGAATTGACTCTAATATTTCAGGTTTTTCATTCTTAATTAAATCTAATAAACCCTTTTCGAATGATCGGATTTGATTGTTTTCAATAGTATCTAAATAACCTTTTACACCACAATAAACTGTTACAACCTGTTCTGCTACTGTCATTGGGCTGTACTGATCCTGCTTTAATAACTCCGTTAGCTTAGAACCCCTGTTTAATAATTTTTGAGTTGATGCATCTAAGTCAGATCCAAATTGAGCAAAAGCTGCCATCTCTCTATATTGTGCTAATTCTAATTTTATTGAACCTGCAACTTTTTTCATTGCTTTGGTTTGAGCTGCAGAACCAACTCTAGAAACAGACAGACCTACATTTACTGCAGGTCGTATTCCTTGATTAAAAAGTTCTGTTTCTAAAAAGATCTGGCCATCAGTTATTGAAATAACATTAGTGGGAATATAAGCGGATACGTCACCTGCTTGAGTTTCAATTATTGGTAAAGCAGTCAGTGAACCTCCACCATTATCATCATTTAGCTTTGCTGCACGTTCAAGTAATCTACTATGCAAATAAAATACGTCGCCTGGGTATGCCTCTCTACCTGGTGGACGTCTTAATAAAAGTGACATTTGTCTGTAAGCAACTGCTTGTTTGGATAAATCATCATAAATTATTAAGGCATGCATTCCATTATCCCGAAAGAATTCACCAAATGTGCATCCTGTGTATGGTGCTAAAAATTGTAACGGGGCAGGATCAGATGCTGTTGCTGAAACAACAATTGTGTAATCCATCGCTCCAGCGTCTTGTAAAGTTTTGACAATTTGAGCAACTGTTGATCTTTTTTGACCAATTGCAACGTAAATACAATAAAGTTTCTTTTTTTCATCATCTGACTCATTTATTTTTTTTTGGTTAATTATTGTATCAACTGCAACTGCAGTTTTTCCGGTTTGTCTATCTCCAATTATTAATTCTCTTTGTCCTCTTCCTACTGGAATTAAACTATCAATTGCTTTTAAACCTGTTTGCATAGGTTCACCAACAGACTTTCTTGGTATAATTCCTGGAGCCTTAACTTCAACCCTTTTTCTTTTAATGTTTTTATCTAAATTTTCTTTACCATCAATTGGATTTCCTAATGCATCAACTACTCTACCAAGTAACTCTTTACCAACAGGTACATCAACTATAGCCCCAGTTCTTTTTACTGTATCACCTTCTTTAATTGATCTATCATCTCCAAAAATAACAATACCAACATTATCGTTTTCTAGGTTAAGAGCCATACCCTTTGAATTATCCTGGAACACAACCATTTCGCCAGCTTGAACATTGTCTAAGCCGTAAACTCTAGCAATACCATCTCCTACGGAAAGAACTTTTCCAATTTCAGAAACTTCGGCTTTATCTCCTAAATTCTTTATTTGCTCTTTTAAAATTTTTGTAATTTCTGAAGGATTTATATCCATTTAACTCTCCAATAATACTTTTTTGTAATTTGCTAATTTATTTTTGATAGAGGTATCAATCATAAGACTACCAATTTGTAAAACAACTCCTCCAATTAAACTTTCATCTATTTCTGATTTAAGCTTGATAGTTCCTTTTACATTTTCAGAAATCTCTTTTTCAATTTCAGAAATAGTTTTATTATCTATCTGCTTTGATGAAAATAAATTTGCACTTATTTCACCTTTCTTGTGAGAGACCAGTTTTAAAAATTCTTCAATAATTTCGCTTACAAAAAAAATTCTTTTTTTATTTATTAAGATAAAGAAAAAGTTTTTTATGATTTTATCAGCGTTCAGTGCATTTAATATTTTCTCAAATACTTCTTTTTGACTTTGGTTTGTATTGGTTGGATTTTTAATATAGTTTTTTAAATTATTGTCTGAATGATAGATTTTCAAAAAGTTGCTTAAACTAGAAACGTATTCGTCAGTTTTGTTTGCTTCGTTGGAAAGCTCCAATAAAGCTAGAGCGTATCTTTGTGATATTCCGCCTGAAAATGATTTATTACTGCTCAAAGTAGTTCCTATATGATTGAGTTAAAATTAATGAGATTTCGTATCATAGGAAATTGCTCTGTTCAAGTGTGATTGAAACGCATATTAACTAAAATTTAGAGGGTCTACATCAACTGTAAGTTTAATTTTTTTAGATAAATTAATTTTTTTTAGTATTTTAGCTATATCTTTTTGTATAAAAAGATTGTTTCTGGATCTTAAAAGCAATCTGGTTCTATAATTATTTTTAATTTTAAATATTGGAGAACTCACTGGTCCCATTACTTCTGCATATTTTAGAATAGATAAATTTTTTTTAATTTTTTTAGCTTCTAAAATTCCATCTTTTTCATTTTTTGATGATATTATTAGAGCTATAAGTCTTGTAAATGGTGGAAGATTTTTTTCTTTTCTCAAATTTATCTCATCTTCTAAAAACTGAGCAGAGTCATTTTCTAATATATTCTTTAGAGTCTCATCCGAAGGATTAAAAGTTTGATATATAACAAGAGAGTCTTTGCTAAATCTACCTGCCCTTCCACTTAATTGATTGTATAATTGAATATTTTTTTCAGTCGATCTTAGGTCAAAACCCATTCCTGAAAAATCAGCATCTACAACTACAATACAGTTAAGATTAGGAAAGTTAAATCCTTTTGAAATTAGTTGAGTTCCAACAAGAATATCAATTTTATTGTTTTCTATATCTGAAAGTAAGTTTTTAGTTTCCTTTTTTTTATTAAGAAAATCACTAGATAATATTTTAATATTTTTTTCAGGAAATATTTGCTTCAGTTCGGCATAAATTTTTTCAACGCCTGGACCGTACATTTGATAATCACAATTATTTTCTGTTTTTTTACAACGCGAGTTTAGACTAGATTTATATCCACAATGATGACACATAGCTTTATTTATATGCTTGTGAAAAGTTAAATAAATTGAGCAATTAGGACAATCAAGTTTTGAGCCACAAGTCTTACAAATTATAAATGGTGCGTAACCTCTTCTATTCAGGAAAAAAAGAACTTGATCTTTTTTTTCAAGATATTTTTTTACGAAATTAATTGTTTTTGGATCTAACCAAATATTTTTTTTCTTTCGGTCTAATTTAAGATCAACTACCTCAGCATTTGGAAGGGAGAAGTTTTTATATCTTTTTTCTAGCTTGGTGAAATTATATTTCTTATTTTTAACATTATTGAATGTCTCTAATGAGGGAATAGAGGTAGAAAGTAAAACTGGAATATTTTCTATTGATGCTCTTGAGATTGCCATATCTCTTGCATTATATCTGATACCTTCGTCTTGTTTATAAGAAGAGTCATGTTCTTCATCAACAACTATTAATCCTAGATTTTTAAATGGTAAAAATAATGATGATCTTGCTCCTACAACTAATTTAATTTCACCATTAATAATATTTTTCCAAATAATTCTTTTGTTTTTTTTTGTTATTTTTGAATGCCAAACTGCCGGTTTAAAGCCAAAGTAATCTTCGAATCTTTGATTAAATTGATTTGTCAAAAAGATTTCGGGTAGTAAAACTAAAGATTGTTTTCCTTTTGAAATATTTTCTTTTATTTTTTCAAAATATACAAGTGTTTTACCTGATCCAGTAATACCTTGTAAGAGCGTTGTGCTAAATTTATTACCCAAATTATTTATATCTTTAAGACATTTTTTTTGCTCGTCATTTAAAACAAATTTTTTTTTAATTTTTAGACTGTTGTGAAAAGTTTCTTTTTTTTTTGAAAAAAAAGACTCATCGCCTAGACACATCTTTAGAACCATTCCTTTTGGTGCTAAATTATATAAAGAGAACCAATTAATGAATTTTATCAAATTGCCGCTCAATGATACTGATTTTTTTTCTTTTATATCCTTTAATTTAAAATTTTTATTTGTATTTTCTTCTTTGTCCCACACAACCCCGATTTCTTCCTCTTTTCCAAAGGGAACTGAAACAATAGATCCAGTTTTTAATTTTCCAAATTTTTTAGAAAGATAGGTATGCGGATGATCAAAAATTCTTGGTAAAAGAACTGGTACTTTCATTATTTTAAAAAATAAATTTGCTTAAAAATGAATAGGTCTTTTTTCAACTGCTAAAGCAGCCTCTTTAATTGCTTCAGTATGAGTTGGATGAGCATGGCATGTTCTAGCGATATCTTCTGAGCTTGCCCCAAATTCCATCGCTATTGCCATTTCAGCAATCATATCTCCACTATGCGGACCTATTATGTGTACACCCAAAACTTTATCGGTTTTTGAGTCAGCTAATATTTTCACAAATCCTTCCGTTTCATTGTTAACTTTAGCTCTAGAGTTTGCCATAAAAGGAAATTTTCCAATTTTATAATTTATGTTCAGCTTTTTTAATTCTTCCTCAGTTTTTCCAACAGCAGCGACTTCTGGTGTAGTGTAAATTACTCCTGGAATCACATCATAATTTACGTGCCCAGATTGACCTGCGAGAATTTCTGCAACAGCTATTCCCTCTTCTTCTGCTTTGTGAGCCAACATTGGTCCTTTAATTACATCTCCAATTGCAAAAATATTTTTAATTGAAGTCCTAAATTCTTTATCAACATCAATTCTGCCCTTTTTATCCTTGTTTATACCAATCTTTGAAAGATTTAGACCGTCTGTGTAAGGCTTTCTACCAACAGAGACTAAAACTTTTTCACATTCAATTTTGTTTTTTGTTTTGGTATTCTTATCTTCAAATTCCACAATAACTTTACTGTTTTCGTCCTTTACATTTGTAACTTTGTTGTTTAGTAAAAATTTTATACCTTGTTTAGTTAAAATCTTTTGAAACTCTTTTGAAACTTCTCTGTCCATACCTGGTGTAATATGATCCAAATATTCAATTACTGTTACATCAGAGCCTAATCTCGACCATACAGAACCCATCTCTAGACCGATATAACCACCGCCGATAACAACCATGCTTTTTGGAACTTTCTCCAAAGATATAGCACCTGTCGAAGAAACTATATTTTTTTCATTAATTTCAATACCTGGAACAGAACTTGATGATGAACCAGTAGCAATGACAATATTTTTTGATTTGTAAGAGGTTTTTTTGCCATTTTCATATACGACTACATCATTTTTTGAAAATAAAACTCCTTTGCCCTTTATGTAAGCGACTTTATTTTTTTTAAATAAAAACTCAACACCTTTTGTTAATACTTGAACTGACTTACTTTTATTCATCATTATTTTTTTCAAGTTTAATTTCACTTCCCCAACCTCTATACCAAGATTATTATAATCTTTTTGTGCTTTTTTATACATATCTGATAGATTCAAAAGACTTTTAGAAGGAATACATCCAACATTTAAACATGTGCCTCCAAGAGTTCCTCTTGACTCGATGCAGCCTGTCTTTAGACCAAGTTGCGCCGCCCGGATCGCACAAACATAACCTCCAGGTCCACCACCAATAACTAATAAATCAAATTGTTCACTCATTTTTTTTTATACATTTAAGAAAAGCCTTTGTGGCTCTTCTAATGAATCTTTTACATTTTTTAAAAACGAAACTGCCTCTTTGCCATCAACAATTCTATGATCATAAGATAAAGCTAGATACATCATGGGCCTAATTATTATTTCCCCATCTTTAACAACTGCTCTTTCAATAATATTATGCATACCTAAAACTCCTGACTGTGGAGGATTTAATATCGGGGTTGAAAGCATAGAACCATAAATTCCCCCGTTTGTAATGGTAAAAGTTCCTCCCTGTAAATCTTCAATAGTTATTTTTCCATCTCTAGCCTTTTCACCTAAAGATAAAATATTTTTTTCAATTTCCGCAAAAGACATTTCATCTGGACTTCTGAGAACAGGTACCACTAAACCTCTATCTGTTCCTACTGCAAAACTGATATTATAATAATTTTTATAAACTATTATGTCTCCCTGTATTTCAGCATTTATAGCTGGAAAATTTTTCAATGCCGCAACGCAAGCTTTTACAAAAAAAGACATAAAACCAAGTTTTGTTGAAAATTTTTTAATAAACTCGTTTTTATAATCATTTTTCATTTGTATTACTTTTGACATATCTACTTCATTAAAAGTCGTAAGCATCGCCGCATTATTTTGTGCCTCTTTTAATCTTTTTGCTATCGTCATTCTTAATCTTGTCATTTTAATTTTTTCTTCAGGACCATGAGTTATTTTTCGTTTATTAGGAGCGGGTTTAGATCCCATTAAGTTTAATAAATCTTCTTTGAGTATAACTCCATTTTTTCCTGTACCTGCGATTTTGCTTAAATCAATATTCTTTTCGTTTGCAATTTTTCTTGCTGAAGGAGAAACAATTTTTTCTTGAACATAATTATCACTTTTAACCTCTTCAGACAGAATTAGTGTAGGTTCTTCTTTAACCTCCTCTAGAATTAAATTTTTTTCCACTTTTTTAGTTTTTTGTTTTATCGGTTTTTCAAAAATTTTAGGTATATCTTCCTCTTTTTTAGGTGGAGGAGTATATTTTTTTTCCTCTTTCTCAACTTTTTGTTCTTTTTTTTCACCTATACTTCCAAGTAAAGCTCCCACTTCTACTGTATCACCTTCTTTAACAGAAATATTTTCTAATACACCTTCTGATGGTGAAGGTACTTCTACATTTACTTTATCTGTCTCAAGCTCAACAATGGGCTCGTCGGAGTCAACTTTTTCTCCAACACTTTTAAGCCATTTTGAAACCGTTGCCTCTGTTACTGACTCGCCTAAAGCTGGAACAACTATTTTTTCTGACATTTGATTAATTTAACCTACCTACTACCTTTTCTAATATTTCTTTTTGTTCTGCAAGATGTTTGTTCAAGTTTCCTGTGGCTGGTGATGCCGCAGCATTTCTTCCAACATATTTTACTTTTTCACCTTTGATTTTAACGATTTCTAATGTTCTTTCGATAAAATATTTAACAGTATTCCATGCTCCCATGTTCATCGGTTCTTCTTGGCACCAAATAAATTCTGCATTTTTGTACTTTTGAAGCTCCCTTCCTAAATGTTTTACAGGGAAAGGATATAGTTGCTCTACTCTTATAAAGACTATTTCATCATTTTTACTTTTTTCTCTAGCCTCTAATAGATCAAAATATATTTTACCTGAACACATAACAACTTTTTTTATTTTTTTATTTGTTTTTAGTTTTATAAGTTTACTATTTTCAAGGTAAGCATGGTCTTCTAAAATTCTGTGAAATCTTGTTTTTTTTGTGAAGTCTTCAAGATAAGAAATACATCTTTTATGTCTCAATAAAGATTTGGGAGTCATAACTATTAATGGCTTTCTAAAATCTCTTCTCATTTGTCTTCTAAGTACGTGAAAATAATTAGCTGGAGTTGTGCAATTGACAACCTGTAAATTTTCTTGTGCACACAATTGTAAAAATCTCTCTAATCTTGCTGAAGAGTGTTCTGGTCCTTGTCCTTCGTAACCATGAGGAAGAAGCATCACCAGGCCACTTGCTCGTGACCATTTAGATTCACCAGAAGAGATAAATTGATCTATAACTACTTGGGCTCCATTTGAAAAATCTCCAAATTGTGCTTCCCAAAGAACTAAAGTTTCAGGCTCCGAAAGAGAATATCCAAACTCAAAACCTAGGACACCAAGCTCTGACAATAAACTATCAATGACCTCAAAACTTTTTTGTTTCTTAGATAAATTATGCAAAGGTATATACCTATCGTGACTATCTTGATTTCTTAATACTGCATGTCTTTGACTAAAAGTTCCTCGACCAGAGTCTTGTCCAGAAAGTCTTACTGAAAAACCTTCATTTAGTAAAGTACCAAACGCCAAAAGCTCAGCTGTTGCCCAATCTATAGGTTTATTTTCAGTAAACATTTTTCTTTTATTTTCTAAAATTTTTAAAAGTGTTTTGTGAATATTAAAGTTATTTGGTACCTCTGTAATTTTTTTACCTACATTAATTAGATCTTTTTTCTCTACACCAGTTTTTCCTCTTTTATCTTTTCCTATTTCAGGTTTAAATCTAGACCAAACTCCATCAAACCATGTCATTTTCTGTTTATAACTTTTTGCATTTTTAAATTCAGAGTTTAAAAAGTCTTTAAGCTTATTTTTTTCTTCATCAAAATCTTTTTGTGAAATTAAACCTTGGCTTATTAATTTTTTACCATAAATTTCTAGCGTAGTAGGATGGCTTCGTATTTTTTTGTACATAAGTGGCTGTGTAAAAGATGGTTCATCACCCTCGTTATGTCCAAAACGTCTATAGCAGACCATATCAATAACAACATCGCTTTTAAATTTTTGTCTGAATTCTGTAGCAATCTTTGCACAATGAACCACTGCTTCGGGATCGTCACCGTTAACATGAAGTATCGGAGCTTCTACCATTTTTGCAAGGTCTGAGGGATACGGTGAAGATCTAGCAAACCTTGGGGCTGTAGTAAAACCAATTTGATTGTTTACAATTATATGAATTGTACCGCCTGTATTATGTCCAGGTAATCCCGACATTGCAAAACACTCCGCTACAACACCTTGCCCAGCGAATGCAGCATCTCCATGTATAAGAACTGGAATAACTTTTCTTCTCTCTTTGTCTTTATGAAAATATTGTTTTGCTCTTACCTGCCCTAAAACTATTGGATTTACTGCCTCGAGGTGTGAAGGATTATCTGTGAGACTGATGTGGACTAAATTTCCATCAAATTCTCTATTTGCAGATGCTCCTAAATGATATTTTACATCTCCCTCAAAATCTTTTTTGGAATCAATTTTTTCTCCAAAAAATTCTTTAAATATAAGTTTAAAAGGTTTTTGCATCATATTTGCAAGGACATTGAGCCTTCCTCTGTGAGGCATTCCAATTTTTACTTCTTTGACACCTAAATGGCCTCCTCTCTTTATGATTTGTTCTAATGCAGGTATAAGAGACTCCGCTCCATCAAGCCCAAACCTTTTTGTACCAACAAACTTTACATGTAGAAATTTTTCAAAACCTTCTGCCTCAATAAGTTTATTAAGTATTGCTTTTTTTCCATTTTCGGTAAATTTAATCCCTTTTTCTTTTCCTTCAATTCTCTCTCTAATCCATGTCCGCTCCACTGGATCAGACATATGCATGTACTCGTAACCGATATTTCCACAATAAATATCTTTAGCCCTACTTATAAGAGTATCAATATCTGCAGACTCTAGTCCCAATGTACCGTCAAGAAATATTTTTCTTTTTTTACTTTGGTCATTAAATCCATATGTTGTTGGTTTAAGTTCGGGATGTTCTTTACTTACTTGTAAACCCAATGGATCTAGAGTTGCAAGTAAATGTCCTCTAATTCTGTAAGCACGCATTAAAGTACTGGCCCTAATTGAGTCCTTTGAATTTTGTTTAAAGGTTGATCCGTCAATATTTGATTCCTTAATTTCTTTACCGTTTGTTTCTGGTTCATCTCCGTTTTTATAATTAACCCTTTTGATTTTTTTTCTAGACCAACTTGGTCCATTTACAGTATTGATGATTTCTGATTTATTATCTTTTAATCCATCAAAAAATTCTCTCCATTCACTAGAAATACTTCCAGGATTTTGGACGTATTGAGCATATAGTTCTTCAATAAATTCAGAGCTGTTTCCACCTAAAAATGAGGTTTTTTCAAATATGTTGTTATTTTTTACTGTAGACATTATTTTTAAATCTCATATTAACATAAAAAATTTAAATTTAACTATTTAGTTTGTCAAATAATGTTTTCCCTATATCTGCGGGTGACTCTGAAATAGTAATACCAGCTGACTTCATTAGCTCAATTTTATTTTCTGCTCCACCTTGTCCTCCAGAAATTATCGCTCCTGCATGACCCATTCGTCTTCCAGGAGGCGCAGTAAGCCCAGCAATAAAACCAACGATAGGTTTATTAATCTTAGATTTTTTGATAAAATCTGAAGCTTCTTCCTCAGCAGAGCCCCCTATTTCACCAATCATGATTATTGACTCTGTCTCAGGGTCTTTTAAAAATAATTCAAGACAATCAATAAAGTTTGTTCCATTAATAGGGTCGCCACCAATACCTATACATGTCGACTGTCCCATGCCGTTTTCGGTTGTTTGTGCAACAGCCTCATACGTTAAAGTTCCTGATCTTGAAACAATACCAACTTTCCCCTTTTTATGTATATCTCCAGGCATAATTCCAATTTTACATTCACCAGGAGTAATTATTCCAGGACAATTAGGTCCAATCAATCTACTTTTACTTTTTTTAAGAAGGTTTTTTACTTTCACCATGTCCAGAACTGGAACGCCCTCAGTTATACAAACTATAAGATCTATTTCTGCTTCCATTGCTTCAATAATTGCAGATGCAGCAAATTTTGCAGGCACATATATCATTGTTGCTGTTGCTCCAGTTTTATTAACTGCATCTTTTACTGTATCAAATACTGGAAGATTTAAATGTTTCTGCCCTCCTTTTTTAGGAGTGACACCACCAACTAACTGTGTTCCATATTTTATTGCTTGTTCTGAATGAAATGTTCCATGCTTTCCTGTAAAGCCTTGGCAAATAACTTTTGTGTTTTTATCTATTAGAATAGACATTTATTTATTTTATAGCCTTTACTATTTTTTTTGCTGCATCGTTAAGATTATCTGCTGATAGTATTTTTAAACCTGATGCATCAAGAATTTTTTTTCCTTCTTTAAAATTAGTGCCAGCTAAACGTACAACTAAAGGAACTTTTAATTTTACATTTTTTGCAGCCTCAACAACACCCTGAGCAAGAACATCACACTGCATAATTCCACCAAATATATTTATCAATACTCCTTTTACGTTTTTGTCTGAGAGTAAAATTTTAAAAGCAGCTGTAACTTTTTCTTTACTTGCTCCACCGCCAACATCTAAAAAATTTGCAGGTTCCTCACCGTAAAGTTTTATTATATCCATGGTAGCCATTGCTAAGCCTGCACCGTTAACCATACACCCTATAGATCCATCTAATTTAATATAAGCTAAATCATGTTTACTGGCTTCAATCTCAGATGGATTTTCTTCATTTAAATCTCTGAGTTTTGAAATTTCTGGATGTTTAAAAATAGCATTATCATCAAAATTCATTTTTGCATCTAGGCAGAGTATTTTATTATTTTGTGTTATTACCAATGGATTTATTTCAATTAAAGATGCATCTTTTTTAATTAACGCGCTATACATCGCTTTAACTAATTTTGTTGCGCTGTTCATTTGGTTTTTGTCTAATTGATAAATTTGTAATATATTTTTTATTTCTTCAGGGCTTAAATTGGGTCTAAGATCTACTTTTGTTGTTATAATTTTTTCAGGATTTTTTTTTGCTACAGCTTCTATATCCACACCACCCTCAGTACTACTTATGAAAGCAATTTTAGAACTTTGTCTATCTATAAGACATGATAGATATAATTCTTTTTTAATATCATAAGCCTTTTGAATATATATTCTTTTTATAACTCGTCCCTCAGGACCGGTTTGGGGTGTTACTAAAACTTTACCAAACAACTGTTTTGCAACATCTACTATATCTTTTTTTTTAACTAACTTTACCCCTCCCGCTTTTCCTCTACCACCAGCATGTATTTGAGCTTTTAAAACAAATTGGTCGGTATTTAGATCTTTAATTTTTTCAGTAATATCATCAGAATTGAATATAATCACCCCCTCTGTTACGGGGGCTCCAAAATCTTTTAAAATATCTTTTGCTTGATGTTCATGAATATTCATAAGAAATTTATCTATATTTTTTAATTTTTCTGACTGAAACAATTTGAAATATCATGTTCAGATAAAATAATGTTTATTTCTTTTGTTATTATACATTTTTTGGACAAAAGGAAATCAAATGTTTTTATATCTAGAGGTTTAATTGTATATATTTTTTTAACTTTATTTTTAATTAATTTTTTTTGATAAAAGTCTTTATAATACTCATGAAATTTATTCTCTTTAGTTGGATAACTCACACCATCTGATGTATACCACCTATTAGGAGAATATATATCGTGTTCAAGTTCAGATAAAATAAATTGATAGTTTGTTATAATTATTGAGCCTTTTTTATCTCTCAAAAAATCAATGCTCTGTTTAATTAAAGCTACTTCGTCAAAATTATCTTTGTTTGTATATTTTGTAACCCATCTTAAACCATTTATTTTTGATGAGATAATATTTCCATCAATAAAATTTGTTTTACTAACGTATTCTATATCAATGAATTTCCTATCAACATTAAATCTTAGGTGATACTTAGATACAACAAATATATTTAATAATACAATTGTATAAATTAAAAATTTTTTATTTGTTTTTATTTGAGAATGTAACAATCCAACTAAGATTGGTAATAAAAAAAAAATGATTATTTGATTTTTCATTAACATCTGGTTTAGAATTAGTATGACAGTGGATGATAATAAAATAAATGTAGTTTCAAAGATTATATTTTTTTTGTTACGAAATTTTCTTCTTTCTTGGAAAAAAGTTATTAAAAGAGATAAGCAAATAATTGAAAAAAATTTTAATTCATTAATCATAAGATATAAAAGACTTAACAAATTTAAGGTATTTGATCGTGAATTTCCTATAGATAATGGAAATAACAGGTATTGAATAACAAAATCTTTAAATCCAATATTTAGAAAACTTAAAAATAGAAAAAATATTAGAAGAACTGTAATAGTTGATAAAAAACCCCAAAATAAAACTTTATAGTTTCTGGAAATAAAGGAAAAAAATATGTAATAAAATGATATAAAAATTATGAAGAAAGCAGCTGGTATTTGTTTAGAAATAAAAGCGATTAATAATAAAGGTGGAATTAAATACCAATAATAATCCCTATTATTTTTTAAAGCAAATATCAAAAAATAAACCGCGATTAAGGATATTAATATTGAGTGATGATCTGGAAAAGGTACGCCTGAAGAGGGATAGGCTAAAATCGAAACTGATATACTATAAAATAAGGATAAATAAGAACTTAGTCCTTCCTCTATAAAAAATTTATAAGTAATTGCTGCAAAAATAAAATTAATTATTGAGGGATGCAATAAATATACAAACCAATTTACACCAAATAGCTTAAAAAAAACTCCTTGTAGAATATCTACAAAAAAACCATTTGAAGTCCAAAAATCTCTGATTGGTACAAATTGTTTTGTAAAATAATAGGAAGAGTCAAAAAAAGCAAATGTATCGATAGGAAAAACACCAATTGATCCAAAATAGAAATTTACAAAAAACGATGATAAAAAAATTAGGGATAAATTTATTAAATCAGTTTTTTTTGTTTTCATCTAAAATTTTCAAAACTTACCTTGTATAGGCCTTCACCATCTGCAGAAATAATAAAGCTATTTTTTTTTTGGAATAATTTATTATCAATATTTAACCCAAAATGTCTTAGTCTTTGTTCTATTTTAAATTTTTCAATATTAATTAAGTTTAATTTTTTTTTGTCAATTAGAATTACAAAAAGAGACATTTCTCTAAGGCTGAGTGAAATTAGACAATAATTTTCTTTGTAATAATTTTTTAAATTTTCGGGGCAATTATTTAAGGAAGAAGGTGCAACAGATGGTAAAAATGTAAACAATGGTTTTTCAAATTTATCATCATATTTTTTATAACTTTTTCCATTATTATATTTTGTTCCATATGAGATAATAGGCCACCCATAATTTCTACCTTCTAAAATCAAATTTATTTCATCTCCACCTTGTGGACCATGCTCAACAGAAAAGATTATATTTTCATTTAATACCAAGCCTTGCGGGTTTTTATGACCTAAAGAAAATATTTTATAATCCTCTGGGTTAATTTCATCTTGTAAAAATGATTTAGATTTAAATTTTATTATTTTTCCATAAAATGATTTTTCTTCTTGCGCTAAAGAGCTAATTTTTTCTGAATTCCACTCTGGTGCACCAAGAGTTAAAAATATATCCCTATTGTTTTCAATATATGCACCTCCAATTCCATTAAAATCGATATTTTCAATATCATCTATGCAATCAGTTGAAAAAATTTTTTTTCCGGTATTCAAATTTATCAAGGACGCATTAAAACAGTTTAAGTTTTGAGTTGAAATCAATGCAAAGTAATTTTTTTTGTACCTTATTATAGATTTTACACCACCATTCTTACTAAAGTATGAATCAACTGGTATATTTATTTCTTTTACCTTTTTGTTGTCAAATATAAGTAATCCATTTTGTAAAAATACATTAAGATTAATTTTTTTAAAGTCATTTCCATCAATAAATACTCCTGCAGTTTTTCCATCAAACGATAGAATTTTTTCTAATTTTAAATCGTAAGAATTTCCCTCAATTAATTTTGCGGTATCAAGTGGATTTTTTGAATTTTCATTTTCTTGAGTTTTTATTACTTGTTTTGAATGAATAAAAGACTCAGTAAACCCAGTTTTTTTTAGATAGAATTTTAAGTACTTTTTGGGCTTTTCAATTATTATTGGATATTCGTACCCAATAAATATAAAGATAGCAGCTAAAGGAACATATATGAGTTTTTTAAGAAATTTATAATTCAACATTTTTAATATTTACATGATTTTAAAATTAATTAAATGAAATATCCAGGACAAGAATTAGAAAATTTTGATAAAGCAACGGTTTGGAGGAAATATGTATATTTTGAGATAAAAAAATTTATAATTGGTAATACCCTAGAGGTAGGTGCAGGAATTGGAAGTTTTACAAATAATTATAAACACCTAGTAAAAAATTTAACATTAAGTGAATTGGATGAAGAAAATTTTCAATATATTAAAAAAAAATTTGAAAGTGAAAACATTAAAATTACTAATAGTTTAACTGAAAATATTAATGAAAGTTTCGATACTATTATGTACCTTAATGTCTTGGAACACATTAAAGATGACATTGAAGAAATAAACCAAGCTTTTAAAAAATTAAATAAAAATGGCCATTTAATTATTTTAGTTCCAGCTCATAACAAATTATATTCAAAATTTGACAAAGAAATCGGCCACCATAAGAGGTATGAGATGGAATTTTTTAAAAATATTAATATTAATAGCAGCGAAATCTCTAAAATTATTTATCTAGATGCTACAGGATATTTTTTGTACTATTTGAACAGGATTTTTTTTAAAGAGGAAGTATATCCTTCAAAACTTAAGATTTTCTTGTGGGATAAGTTTTTTACACCAATTACATTTTTTTTGGATAAAATTCTTTTAAATAGGGTTGGAAAAAATATAATTTATATTTTGAAAAAGTTATAAGGATAAATCTTTATCAATCTTTTTGGCTGAATTAAAAAGTTCTTCAACAGCTTTGATTGATTTTTTAAAATTTGTTTTTTCCTCTTCATCTAATTCAATTTCAATAATTTTTTTAACTCCTTCACTACCTATTATTACAGGTACTCCAGCATATAAATTTGAAACTCCATACTCCCCATTTAAAAAAGCTGCGCAAGGTAATTGTTTATTTAAATTTTTTAAATAACTTTCTGCCATTTCAACTCCAGATGAAGCTGGGGCATAAAAAGCTGAGCCCTTTTCAAGGTATTTGACAATCTCTGCACCACCTTTTTTTGTTCTATTTATTATAGAGTCAATTTTTTCTTGTGAAATTAATCCTTTCTTAATTAGATTTTTTAAGTTTTGTCCATCAACTTTAGTATGATTAGTCATTGCAACCATTGTGTCTCCATGTCCTCCTAGAACAAATGACTGGATTTTATTTGTTGAAATCTGCAATTCTTGCGAAAGAAAAAAAATAAATCTCGATGTATCTAAAATACCTGCCATACCAACTACTTTAGTCTTTGGTAATCCTGAATATTTTTGTAAAGCCATTACTATAACATCTAAAGGATTGGTTATACATATTACAAAGGCATTTGGTGAATTATTTTTTATTCCTTCAGCAACTTGTTTAATAATTTTAAGATTAATTCCAAGCAAATCATCTCTGGTCATTCCTGGTTTTCTAGGTACCCCAGCTGTTATTATAACTACGTCTGAGTCTTTGATATCTTTATAATTATTTGTACCAGAAATTTTTACATTAAAATTTTCGATAGGAGAAGACTGCGATATATCTAACGCTTTTCCTTTTGCTAAACCCTCTGCCACATCAAAAAGAACTATGTCTGCAAGTTCTTTCAAAGCTATAAGATGTGCTAAGGTTCCACCAATTTGACCAGCACCTATGAGAGATATTTTTTTAGTCATTTTTTTATTTCATTGTAGGCATCACAAATTCTGGATCTGATTTAATTCCTGATGGCCATCTTGATGTGATTGTTTTTAATTTAGTATAAAATCTTACTCCTTCGGGTCCATGTATACTTTGATCTCCAAATAAAGATCTTTTCCATCCTCCAAAACTATGAAAAGCCATTGGAACAGGTATTGGTATATTAATTCCTACCATTCCAATTTTAACTTTACTTGCAAAAGATCTGCCTGTATCTCCGTCTCTTGTAAATATACTTGTTCCATTTCCAAATTCATGGTCATTAACTAAAGATAATGCTTCTTCGTAATCTTTAGCTCTCACAACAGAAAGAACTGGCCCAAATATTTCCTCTTTATAAATTCTCATATCTTTTTTAACATTGTCGAATAGACATCCACCCATATAAAAACCATTTTCATAACCCTGGAGTTTTAAATTCCTTCCATCAACAACTAACTTTGCTCCCTCTTTTACACCAATATCAACATATCCCTTAACTTTTTCTAAGTGCTCTTTAGTGACCAGTGGTCCCATTTGAGATTTCTTATCTAGTCCAGGACCAATCTTAAGTGACTCGACTTTTTTTGATAAACTTTCAACCAATGGAGCAGCAATTTTTCCAACAGCCACCGCAACTGATTGAGCCATACATCTCTCCCCAGCTGATCCATATGCTGCTCCCATCAAACCATTTACCGCTTGATCTAAATCACAATCTGGCATGACTACACAATGATTTTTTGCACCTCCCAATGCTTGAACTCTTTTTTCATTTTTTGCACAGTTTTCATAAATATATTTTGCTATAGGTGTCGAACCCACAAAACTAACTGCGGCGATATCTTTATTATTAATAATCGCATCTACTGCCTCTTTATCTCCATTAACAACATTAAAAACACCAGGAGGAAGACCAGCTTCTAAAAATAATTCTGCTAATTTCATTGAACATGATGGGTCTTTTTCAGATGGTTTAAGAATAAAAGTATTTCCACAGGCTATTGCAATAGGAAACATCCACATGGGAACCATTGCCGGAAAGTTAAAAGGTGTAATACCAGCACAAACTCCAAGAGGCTGTCTCATTGACCAACTATCTACATTTGTACCAACATTCTCAGTAAATTCTCCCTTAAGTAATTGTGGTATACCACAAGCAAACTCAACAACCTCTAAACCTCTTGTCAAAGAACCCTTGGCATCCTCATAAACTTTTCCATGTTCAGAAACAATAATCTTTGTTAGTTCATCATAATTTTTTTCAATCAACTCTTTAAATTTAAAAAGTACTCGTGCTCTAAAAAGTGGAGTTTTTTCTGACCAACTAGGAAAAGCTTTTTTTGCTGCTTCGACAGCTTTATTTAAATCAGTAGTGTTAGCTAAATTAACGTTAGAACTTACCTCTCCTGAAGCTGGGTTAAATACTTTTCCTGTTCTTTTAGATGAACCTTTTACAGTTTTACCGTTAATAAAATGCTCAATTGAATTCATTTTGTTATTAATGATTAATTAAGCTTTTAGCTTGATGCAAGCATTTTTTTAATAGATCCAATTGCTTTTGCAGGATTTAAACCTTTTGGGCAAGAATTAGTGCAATTCATAATCGTATGACATCTATACAGCTTGAGTTCATCTGCAACTTTTTTTAATCTCTCTTTTCTTTCCTCATCTCTACTATCCGTAATCCAACGATAAGCTTGTAATAAAACTGCCGGTCCTAGATATTTATCTCCGTTCCACCAATAACTTGGGCAAGAAGTTGAACAACAGGCACAAAGTATACACTCGTAATATCCATCAAGTTTTGCTCTGTCTTCTTGTGACTGTTTAATTTCTGTAGATGTTTTTTCTCCAACTTTAGCCTTGAGCCAGGGTTCGACAGACTCATATTGTTTATATAGTGTAGTTAAATCACCAACTAAATCCTTAATTACTTTCAAATGAGGTAATGGATAAATATTTAATTCACCTTTGATATCTGAGTGAGACTTAATACAAGACAAAGTGTTTACTCCATCTACATTCATTGCACATGAACCACATACACCGTGTGCACAAGATCTTCTAAAAGTTAAAGTAGGATCAATTTCATTTTTAATTTTAAATAGAATATCTAATACTTTGGGTCCACACTCATTAAGATCTACTTCAAATGTATCAATTCTTGGATTTTCGTTACTAGATGGACTCCATCTATAAACATTAACTTTTTTTAAATTATTCGATCCAATTTTATCTTTGTGGTATTTGCCTTTCAAAATTTTAGAGTTTTGCGGAAGGCTAAATTGAACCATTAATAAACTCTTTCTCTTGGAGGAAAGTATTGCACATCGTTTGTTAATGTTTTTGCGTGAACAGGTCTGTAAGCTACTTTAACTTCGTTTCCTTTTTGCCAAGCTAAAGTATGTGTCATATATTTCTTATCATCTCTAGTTTTGAAGTCTTCTCTTGCATGAGCTCCTCTACTCTCTTTTCTGTGATAAGCTGAGTCTATTGTCGTCATCGCCTGTCTAATAAGATTATCAAATTCTAAAGTTTCGACAAGATCAGTATTAAATAATAAAGACTTGTCTGAAACTGATATGTCAGACATTCCTTCAAAAGGTTTTCTGATTTGATCCATTCCTTCTTTTAATGTTTTTTCGGTTCTAAAAACTGCACATTTTGATTGCATAGTTCTTTGCATAGATAATCTTAGTTCAGAAGTTTTTGTAGCACCTGAAGCATTACGAAGTTTATCAAATCTATCTAAACATTTATCTGTTTCACTTTGAGGTATTTCTTCGTGAGGTTTTCCAGGTTTAACAAGTTCTGCAGCTCTATTTGCAGCAGATTTTCCAAAAACTACTAAATCTATTAATGAGTTTGAACCTAATCTATTTGCGCCGTGGACAGAGACACAAGCTGCCTCTCCTATGGCCATTAACCCTGGCACAGTGGACTCTTTTCCATTTAATGTTAAAACTTCAGCTTTGTAATTAGTTGGTATCCCACCCATGTTATAATGAACTGTTGGAACTACCGGTATTGGATCTTTTCTTACGTCAACTTCACAAAATGTTTTTGCTGACTCTGCAATTCCAGGTAATCTTTCCTCTATAACTTTTGGATCAAGATGGTCTAAATGTAAATTGACATAATCTTTATTTTTACCAACTCCTCTGCCTTCATTGATCTCAACTGCTATTGATCTACTTACAACATCTCTTGAAGCTAAATCTTTAGCTTTAGGAGCATATTTTTCCATAAATCTCTCACCCTTGGAGTTTAAAAGATAACCACCTTCTCCTCTTACACCTTCTGATATAAGAGTTCCTACTCCATAAATTCCAGTTGGATGAAATTGAACAAATTCCATGTCCTGTAATGGTAATCCTGCTCTAAGTGCCATACCATTACCATCTCCAGTACATGTATGAGCTGAAGTAGCTGTATAATAAACTTTACCGTAACCACCTGTAGCTAAAATAGTTATGTGTGATCTAAATCTGTGTATTGTTCCATCATTTAAATTCCAAGCGATCAAACCTTTACACTGACCATCTTTCATTAAAAGATCTAAAGCAAAGTATTCTATAAAAAATTCTGTATTATGTTTTAAAGCTTGACCATATAAAGTGTGAAGTATTGCATGGCCAGTTCTATCCGCGGCTGCACAAGTTCTTTGTACAGACTCATTTCCATAATTTTTTGTCATTCCACCAAATGCTCTCTGGTAAATTTTTCCCTCTTTAGTTCTACTAAATGGAACACCGTATTTTTCTAATTCAATTACAGCTTTAGGAGCTTCTTTACATAAATGCTCGATTGCATCTTGATCTCCTAACCAATCAGATCCTTTAACTGTATCGTACATATGCCATCTCCAATCATCTTCACCCATATTTCCTAAAGCTGCTGAAATTCCACCTTGTGCAGCTGACGTATGACTTCTTGTTGGAAAAACTTTTGATATACAAGCTGTTTTAAGACCAGCTTCTGAGAGTCCCACAGCAGCTCTTAATCCTGAACCACCTGCTCCTAAGACTACAACATCGTATTCGTGATCTATAATTTTATATGCTTTCATAATTTAAATTTTAAATAAAAAAGTAATTAATATTAATGTGACTATTATACTAAAAAAAACAAGTAATCTGTTTGCGGCATTTTTGAGTTTAAAATTGCTTATATAGTCTTCAAAAACCTCACTAATCGTTAATGTATAAAAAATTGATGTAAATATTAAGAATAAAGTAAAAATTATTTTAGTTGAAAAACTTTCTAAGAATAAAACAAATTGAGAATTGTTAGCATCTAATATTCCTACTAAATTTAAAATAAACCAAACCATAAAAGGAATTAGTATTCCTGACGTAATTTTGATTGATAACCATTTTTTTGTTGCTCTAATCATTTAAAATAAATTTTTTCCTATTAAGTAAAACAAAATTGTCAAAACGAATGATCCAATTATAGTAAGTATCCCTGTAATTTGTGATATCTTTAGATCAAAACCATATCCCATATCCCATGCTAAATGCCTAATTTCATTTAAGATTTGAAAACTAAATGACCAACATAAACTAACTATTAAAAACTTTCCTATTAAAGATTTTGAAAAAATTTGTATATCTGTACCTAAAAAAATTAATATTGAAGAAATTAAAATAATAAAAATAAAATTGATTATCCCGACTATTCTATGTGAGATAGATAAAAGAGATGATATATGCCATTTATAAACCTGTAGATGAGGAGATAATGGGTTATTTTTATTAGACATTTTTTTTAATTAATTGCTCTGCTATTTGTACAGTATTCAATGCAGCCCCTTTGAGTAAATTGTCAGAAACGACCCACATGTTAATAGCTTTGTTGTTTGAACTGTCTTTTCGTATCCTAGAAATAAATGTTAAATAACTATTTTCGGCTTCTAAAGGAGTTATATAGCCTCCGTCTTTTCTTTCGTCTATAACTTTACAACCATTAGATTGATTTAAAATATTTTTAATACTTTTAATATCAAAGGGCTTTTCAAATTCCACATTGATAGACTCTGAATGAGAAACCATCACAGGAACCCTAACACAAGTTGCAGATATTTGGATATTTGGGTCAAGAATTTTTTTTGTCTCATTAATCATTTTCCACTCTTCTTTTGTATAGCCTTCATCAACAAATTCATCGATATGAGGTATCAAATTAAATGCAATTTGCTTTGTAAAATTTTTTGAAGAAATTTTTTTTCCTTCTAGAAAATCCTTTGATTGAGTTACTAATTCATCCATTGGAGCTTTTCCTGCACCAGATACTGATTGATAAGTAGAAACTATAACTCTTTTAATGTTAAAATGATCATGCAAAGGTTTTAAAGCAACAACCATTTGTATAGTAGAGCAGTTTGCATTGGCAATAATGTTCTTTTTTTTATAATTCTGTAATTGATCTAAATTAACTTCTGGTACTATTAATGGAACATCATTATCCATTCTAAAAAATTTAGAATTATCAATTACTATAGTTTTTTTGCTAGCTTTTGTAGCCCATTGCTCTGCTATTTTACTTCCAGCTGCAAAAAAAGTTATTTTAGCATTTGAAAAATCATATTTTTCAAGATCTTGAATCTCTATTTCTTTTCCTTTGAATTTAATTTTTTTTCCTGCACTTTTTGCAGACGCCACTAAGAATAAATTGGATATTTCAATTTTAGATTTTTCTAAAATCTCAATAGTTTTTCTTCCGACATTGCCGGTGGCACCGATTATAGCTAAGTTCATTAAAAAGTATTTTAATTTAAATTTGATATAATTGCATCACCCATCTCTGAGGTTGATACCTTTTTCTTACCTTTTGACATTATATCTGGAGTTCTTAAACCGTCTTCTAGTGTTTTTTCAACAGCCTTATCTAACATTGTAGACTCTTTTTGCATTCCTAAAGAATATTTCAATGCCATTGAAAAACTTAATATTGTTGCAATTGGGTTTGATATATTTTTACCAGCAATATCTGGTGCTGAACCGTGGACAGGTTCATACAAAGATCTTGTTCTTCCATTTTTATCTTTATCACCTAATGATGCAGATGGCAGCAAACCTAATGAACCTGTTAACATTGCAGCTTCATCTGATAACATGTCCCCAAATAAATTATCAGCTAAAATAACATCAAACTGTTTTGGATTTCTCAATAATTGCATTGCACAGTTATCTGCTAACATATGGTTAAGCTCGATTTTTTTGTAATCTTTATCCTTTAAAGACTGAACTTCCTCTCTCCAAAGAACACCTGCCTCCATAACATTTGATTTTTCACAAGATGTTACTTTATTATTTCTTTTAGCAGCTAGTTCAAATGCTACTTTCGCAATTCTTTTTATTTCCTTTGTTGTATAAACGTGTGTATTCACTCCTCTTCGTTCACCGTTTTCTATTGGTTTTACACCTCTTGGCTCACCAAAATATATGCCTCCTGTTAATTCTCTTACAATTAAAATATCGAGACCTGAAACTATTTCTGGTTTTAACGTTGAAGAATCTACAAGTTGTTTAAAACAAATGGCTGGTCTTAAATTTGCAAATAACTTTAATTCTTTTCTTAATTTTAAAAGAGCTCTTTCGGGTTTTTTTGAAAACTCTAATTTATCATACTGTGGTCCACCACATGCTCCAACTATTACTGCATCACTTTCTAGAGCTTTATAAAATACTTCATCAGTTATTGGTACACCATGTTTGTCTATTGCAGCTCCACCAATAAGATCTTGATCAATTTTAAAATCTAAGGATTTTTTTTTATTAAACCAATCAATAACTTTTCTGGTTTCTCCAACAACCTCTGGACCTATACCATCGCCAGGTAAAAGAAATATTTTTTTATTTTTAGTCATTTTATAACCAAGGTCTATTTTGTGACATTTTATTCTCAAAACTTTCAATATTTTTAGTTTTTTTAAGAGATAAAGCTATATCGTCTAGTCCCTCCAATAAACATTTCTTCTTGAAAGAGTCTAATTCAAATTTAAAAGTTTTATTTCCATAAACAATTTCTTGCTCCTCAAGTTTAACCTCGATACTTTCTTTTCTTACAGAATAGTCTTTAAGCTCATTAATTGTTTCATTTTTTGCAACAATTGGAAGTATCCCGTTTTTGAAACAATTATTATAAAATATATCAGCAAAACTTTCACTGATGATAACTCTAATTCCAAAATCTAATAAAGCCCAAGGAGCGTGTTCTCTTGATGAACCACAACCAAAATTTTTTCCTGTTATTAAGATTTTTGAACTATTGTAAGGTTCCTGGTCTAAAATGAACCCCTTAATTGGATTTCCTTTTTCATCAAACCTCATTTCATAAAATAAACTTTTGCCTAAACCTGATCTCTTGATTGTTTTTAAGAATTGTTTAGGAATAATTTTATCGGTATCTATATTCATTAAGGGAATATATGCGGGTATACTTTTTATTTTTGTAAATTTTTCCATATTAATTATTAAATTTTCTAACATCTGATAAGTGTCCTTCAATAGCTGCTACTGCTGCCATTGCTGGGCTTACTAGATGTGTTCTTCCCCCACGACCTTGTCTTCCTTCAAAGTTTCTATTTGATGTTGATGCACATCTTTCTCTTGGTTTCAACTGATCTTCATTCATACCAAGACACATTGAGCAACCTGGTTCTCTCCACTCAAAACCAGAGTCTTTAAATACTTTATCTAAACCTTCTTGTTCAGCTTGAATTTTTACAAGACCTGATCCTGGAACAACCATTGCATTTACATGTCCTGCTATTTTTTTATCCTTAAGAAGTTTAGCTGCTTCTCTTAAGTCCTGGATTCTTCCATTAGTGCAACTTCCAATAAACACTTTGTCTATTTTGATGTCTGTCATTTTAGTATTTGGTTTTAAACCCATATAATCTAATGATCTTTCCATAGCCACACGTCTGTCATTATCTTTTTCTTTTTTTGGATCTGGAACTGATCCATTAACTGGAACAACATCTTGTGGGGATGTGCCCCAAGTAACTTGTGGTACGACATCTTCACCATTTAAAACTATTTCTTTATCAAATTTACAATCTTTGTCAGATTTTAAATTGCTCCAATAATCTAAAGCTTTTTTCCAATTATCTTTTTTCGGAGACAAAGGTCTGTTCTCCAAATATTTGAAAGTTTTCTCGTCAGGTTGTATTAATCCTGCTCTAGCTCCACCTTCAATAGTCATATTACAAACAGTCATTCTCTCTTCCATACTAAAGCTTCTGATAACGTCTCCGGAATACTCAATTACAAATCCAGTTCCACCAGCTGTTCCTATAGTACCGATAATCTTTAAAATAACATCTTTAGCAGTTACCCCTAATGGAATTTTTCCATCTACTTTAAGTAAAAAGTTTTTAGATTTTTTTTGTAATAGAGTTTGAGTAGCTAAAACATGTTCTACCTCAGATGTTCCAATCCCGAAAGCTAGTGCACCAAAAGCCCCATGGGTAGCAGTGTGACTGTCTCCACAGACAATAATTGTTCCTGGTTGAGTAAAACCTTGTTCAGGTCCAATAATATGGACAATACCTTGTCTCTTATCATTCATGTCAAATAAAGGAACTCCAAATTCTTTACAATTTTTTCTAAGTGTATCAACTTGAATTTTCGACTGTTGATCGTGAATTCCTTTTGTTCTATCTGTTGTAGGCACGTTATGATCAGCTACTGCTAAAGTAAAATTAGGTTTTCTCACTTTTCTTTTATTTAACCTAAGACCTTCAAAGGCTTGCGGGCTAGTTACTTCATGTACTAAGTGTCTATCCACATATAATAATGAGGTACCGTCATCTTGTTGAAAGACAAGATGGTCATCCCAAATTTTATCGTATAAAGTTTTTGGCATTAGATTTATTTTTTTAAATTTTCTGGTTTTTTATTTTCTTTTTTATCTGTCTCTTTTTTAGACTGGTTGGATATATCTTTTTTCGGCTCAGCTGTGCTTGTTTTTGAACTATCAGAAGATGGATTTTCATTAGTTTTTATTTCAACGTCACTTTTAACTTCGACTTCAATTCCAATATTTTTTTTCATTTTTTCTGCAATTCTTGCAGATTTACCTTTTCTATCTCTCAAATAATAAAGTTTTGCTCTTTTAACTTTCCCAGATCTGATAACTTTTATTGAGCTAATTACAGGACTGTATAAAGCAAAAGTCCTTTCCACACCTTCACCAAAGGAAATCTTCCTAACTTTAAATGACGAGTTTATATCCCTATTTTTTTTTGCAATACAAACACCTTCGAAATTTTGAACCCTTTCTCTTTTACCCTCTACAATTCTCACACCAACACGAATTGTATCTCCAGGAAAAAACTCAGGAATTTTTTTTCCAGCAATCAGTTTTTGTAAATTTGCTTTGTTTATATCTTCAATATTTTTCATTTTTTTTGTTATTTAAATATTTTTCCCAAAGATCGGGTCTCTGGCGACGTGTTATATCCTTAGATTGTGATAAACGCCAGTCCTTAATTTTTGCGTGATCTCCCGATAATAGTACTTCTGGAACGCTTTTTTTTTCCCAAATTTGAGGTTTTGTATATTGGGGATATTCAAGCAAACCGTTTTCAAAGCTTTCATCATCTTTGGATTTTTCATTACCTAGAACACCTGGAAGTAATCTTAAAACAGAGTCTAAAACAACAAATGATGCGGGCTCACCTCCAGATAAAATATAATCACCAATACTAATTTCCTCGATATTTCTTGTGCTTAAAATACGTGCATCAATTCCTTCAAAATGACCACAAATTAAATTTATTGTTTTCTCTTTGGTTAGATCTTTTGCAAATTTTTGGTCAAATTTTTTACCTTTAGGAGAAAGATAAAAAACTCTCTCATCCTTTTTTAACCTACTGTCTAGAGATTTTCCCAAAACATTTGGTTTCAATAACATTCCACTACCTCCTCCAAAAGGTGTGTCGTCTACTGTCTTATGTTTGTCTTCAGCGGAGTCTCGAATATCAATAACTTCTAAATCCCAAATTTTTTTTTGTAAAGCTTTTCCGTAAAGACCCTTGCTTAATGGTCCAGGAAAAATTTCAGGATATAGGGTAAATACTCGAGCCTTCCACATTTTCTTCTTTCTTTATTTAGGTAACTTAGTTGCGCCAGTTTCTTGATGTACTATTTTTCCATCTTTAAATTTGTAATAAGACATAACTGCTTCTTTGTTGCCATCCGCAAAACTTGCTAAAGCGTGCATGAATCCTACTTCGTTGTTTTCAAAAAGAATTCTCTCTTTTTCAAGTTTGACATCTTTCATACCCACCCATTTAACGACATCGTCTTTCGACAATGTTTTTCCAGATGCATGCATTATAAATTTAAAATCATCATGCATAACTTCCCTCGCACCGTTTTCATCACCTGCGTTTATTACTTTTACTAATTTCTGTATTATAGACATTATTTTTTATCCCCTTTCTTTGGTTCTTCTTTCTTAGCTTCCTGTTTAGGAGCTTCTTTCTTTGGTTCTTCTTTCTTAGCTTCCTGTTTAGGAGCTTCTTTCTTTGGTTCTTTTCCGTCTTTTTTTCTATCTTTTTTAGGAATTGCTTTGTTAGGATTATTTCCTGGTTTAGGCATCGGCATAATTTGAGCTTCACCAAGAATTCTAGATACTCTTAAAGTTGGTTTTGCACCTTTACTTATCCAATGTTTAACCCTCTCAGCCTCAATTGTAATTCTTTCCTTTTTTTCTTTAGGCAACAGTGGATTGAATAATCCAACCTTTTCAATAAATCTCCCGTCTCGTGGAAATCTACTGTCAGCGATTACAATTTTATAAATTGGTCTTTTTTTTGCACCAATCATTGATAGTCTTATTTTTAACATTCTTCCCTTTCTTTATTTCAGTTGATTAAAAAGTTCAGGTGGCATTCCATTTTGTGGTCCGCCTCCTTTTGACATCTTTTTCATCATTTTAGACATCATCTTAAACTGTTTAAGCAATCTATTTATCGTTTGCACATCAGTTCCGGATCCTAAGGAAATTCTCTTTCTTCTTGATCCACTTATAATATCAGGATTTGATCTTTCCTTTTTTGTCATTGATAAAATTATTGCCTCATTAGAAGATAATAATTTTTCATCAATATTTGCATTTTGCATTTGCTCTTTTACTTTACCAACACCAGGTAAAAGAGAAAGCACACCTTCCATACCACCCATTTTTTTCATTTGCCTTAATTGAAGTAGGTAGTCATCAAAGGTAAAATTTCCTTTTTTAATTTTTTCTTCAGTTAATTTTATTTTTTCTTCATCAAGGTCTTGAGAAGCTTTTTCTACAAGAGAAACGATATCTCCCATTCCAAGAATTCTGTTTGCCAACCTGTCAGGATGAAAAGACTCAAGATCAGCTATCTTTTCACCAACACCAAGAAATTTTATGGGTTTTCCAGTAGTTTGCTTCATGCTTAAAGCAGCACCACCACGACCATCTCCGTCGACTCTAGTTAAAATTATACTCGTTAAACTTACTGCTTTATCAAATTCTGAAGCAAGATTTACAGCGATTTGACCTGTTAAAGAGTCTGCTACAAGCATTGTTTCAACAGGTTTAACTGCGTCTTTGATATTTTTAATTTCTGACATCATGCTTAAGTCTATTTGAGTACGACCTGCTGTATCAAAAATTATGACATCTGTTCCAGCAAGATTAGCTGCGTTTAAAGCTCTTTGGGCAATATCAAGTGGTAATTGATCTTTTATTATAGGAAGTACATTTAAACTATTTTTTTCACAAAGGACTTTTAATTGTTCTTGTGCAGCTGGCCTATAAATATCCAAGCTTACAAGTAGAATTTTTTTATTTAGACTTTTTTCAAGATTTTTTGCTAATTTAACTGCTGTCGTAGTTTTACCAGACCCTTGTAAACCAACTAAAAGAATAGAAGCTGGGGGTACAGCCTTTAAATTTATTTCTTCTGTTTTACTGCCTAATACCTCTACTAATTGATCATAAACTATCTTTACTAACATTTGGCCAGGTGATGTTGATCTAATAATTTCTTGGCCAATTGCTTTTGGTTTAATATCTTCAATAAATTTTTTAACTACAGGTAAAGCTACATCGGCAGCCAGTAAAGCCTGTCTAATTTCTTTAAGGCCAGTTTCAACCTGCGCCTCACTAAGTGAAGGAGCATTCTTTAATTTTTTAAAGATCCCCTCTAATTTATTTGTTAAATTTTCAAACATTTTTCTTTTTTCCAACACCTATGGCACTAGTGGGCGAACCCTCGCTGACTAGTGTCGATCCCTTTATTTCTAAAGGCACCGCAAAATCTACCATTTGCGGAAGTGACGAGAAGCTACAATTAAGGGTTTTAAAAGTCAATGAATAAAGATACTAATCAATTTATGGCACAAATTAACGCTTACAGAATGGATGGTCTAGGAAATAATTTTATAATTATTGATAGAAGATTGGATAATTTTGAATTAGATAAAAATAAAATCACTAACCTGTCAAATAAAAAGGCTATCCCGTTTGACCAATTAATTACTATTGAAAAAAATGATGGTAAAGAATACCCAATAAAAATTTTTAATTCTGATGGAATTGAAGTTTCTGCTTGCGGTAATGGAGTTAGATGTATTGCATATTTGATTTACCAAGAAAAAAAAGACAAAAGTATTGCCATAAAAACTAATGAAAGAGTTTTGTTTGCTGAAATAGTGGGTGAAAAAAATGTTAAAATTAACATGGGTAAACCTAAATTTAGTTGGAATGAAATTCCTTTAAGTCAAAAAGTGAATACACAGGAAATTCTTATTGATTTTTTAGAAAAAGATTATGGGTTAGGTTTCTGTGTAAATGTGGGAAATCCACATATCATTTATTTTGTAGATGAATGTACAAGAATAGATATTAAAGAACTAGGTAGTAGAGTGGAAAATTATAAACTTTTTCCAGAAAGAATAAATGTAACTTTTGCACAGATTCTGGATAAAAAAAATATTAAAGTTAATGTTTGGGAAAGAGGAGCTGGACTTACAAAGGCATGTGGTACAGCCGCTTGTGCTACAGCAGTTGCGGCATTTAAAAAAGGGCTGGTTGGCGAAAATTCGATAATCCATTTTAAAGATGGTGATCTTCAAATTGATTATAAAGATGAAATATTTATGACGGGGCCAGTTTCTGATATTAAAAAAATCGATCTAAAAATTTAATGAAATTTTTTGAAAATTTAAATTTTAGTGAATTATTCAGTAAAAAAAAGATTGATAATAACTTACTTGATAAATTTGAAGAACTATTAATTGAGTCAGATGTTGGAACAGAAATAGCTTCCGAGTTGAAGGAGAAATTCAAAAAAGAAAAAATTGGTAAAGAAATTAAAGATGAAAAAGAAATATTTGAATTTTTAGGAAATCAAATATCTAAAATATTAGAACCACACGAAAGAAAATTTGATGATCTTAATAAGAATTCACCGACAATAATTGTTGTTGCTGGAGTAAATGGGGTTGGAAAGACTACTACGATTGGTAAATTAGGCAGACTATTTAAAAATAGTGGAAAAAAAATAGTTTTTGGTGCTGCAGATACTTTCAGGGCTGCAGCGATTGATCAACTAGAGCTTTGGTCAAAAAAAATTGGGGCAGAATTTATTAAATCTGATTTAGGGACAGATCCTGCATCTGTTGGATATAAAACTGCAAAATTTGCAGAAGAAAATAAATTAGATATAGCATTTATTGATACGGCAGGAAGATTACAAAATAAAAAAAATCTTATGGAAGAATATAAGAAAATATTTACAGTTTTAAAAAAAATAAATCCCGAATATCCACATGAAACTATTTTAGTTTTAGATGCAACAACAGGTCAAAATGCAATTAATCAGGTTGAGGAATTTAAAAAAATTTCTAACTTAACTGGTTTAATTATTACCAAGATGGATACTTCTGCAAAGGGAGGAATTTTATTGGCGATAAGTAAAAAGTTTGGTCTACCAATTATTGCAATTGGAATGGGAGAAAAAGACACTGACCTTTATCCATTTAGTTCAAATAATTTTTCAAAAATATTAGTTAACAATAAATGAAAATAAAAAGTAATTTAGAACCTTTAATATCTGGAATATCTGCAGCAATAGTTATAGGTATTCTCGCTTTTCTAACTTTAAGAACTTCAGCTGGAGTATGGTTAATGTTTTCATTTGGAGCAACTGTTTTTCTTGTTTTTGCTCTTTACAATTTAGATACAGCTCAACCAAAGAATATTTTTTGGGGCCATTTAGTTTCAGTTTTAGTCGGAATTATTTTTAATGAGACTATAGGATTTTCATTTTATTCACTTGGTTTATCGGTTGGTGTTGCTGTAGCACTGATGGTCTACTTAAAAATTATGCATCCTCCAGCTGCGTCAAATCCAATAGTAGTTTTATTTACTGACGTATCTTTCGAGTACATATTGTTTCCGGTTATATTTGGCACAATAGCCATAATTCTAATGTCGATTTTTATAAACAGAATAATTTTAAAAAGAAAATATCCAAAAAAGAAGGATTGGTTATATTGATTTTAAGAATTTATTTAAAGCCTCTAATAAGTTTTCATTGTACTCCATCATATGATCATCTTCTTTAGGAAAATAAGAGTGTTTAGGCTCATTAGCTTCTAAAAAAACTTTTTTACCCATTTTAAATGGGACTATTTTATCTTTCTCTCCGTGCATAATTAAAATTGGAACTTTAATATTTTTTAATTTTTTTACAGTTTCGTATCTATCTTTAAGTAAAAAAGAAACTGGTAAATAGAAATAATAATGTTTGCCTGCGTCAACCATTGATGTGAAAGGAGACTCTAAAATAATTCCGGCAAAATTTTTATTTTGTGCTACTTCAGCAGAAACACCAGTACCAAGCGACTCTCCGTAAATAATAATTTGTTTATCCTCGACACCTTGTTTGTTTAACCATTTTAAAGCGTCTCTGGCATCCTGGTATAATCCTGCTTCTGTTGGGTTACCCTCATTTCCGCTGAAGCCTCTATATGCTACGATTAAAAAATTTATCTCAAAATTTTTAATTAAATTTAGTTTATATATTCTATTACTTAAATTACCTGCATTTCCATGAAAAAATATCATAGTTTTTTTTTGTTTAAGATTCTTTTTGTGAAACCAAGCTTTTAATTTTTTACCTTCAGATGTAGGAATATAAATTTCCTCGTATGCAAAATTTATTTTGTCTGATGTGTAATTATTTTCAGATGGATGATAAAGTAGATTTCTTTGGTAAAAAAATACAAAAATTACTATCAGTAAGTAACATAAAATAATTATAGTTGCTGTAGTAAGCATATATTTAAGTTTTTTTTGCAAAATACACACCTATTAACACTAATGAAGCACCTAAATAATGAAAACTTTGGAGCTGTTCACCAAAAAAAATTATCCCATAAATCGCCGCATAAATAGTATATAGATAAAGAGTAAAGCCAGTGAGAGACGCACCTAAATATTTTTGAACCTTTGCATACAAAGTAAAGGCAATTACACCAGGAGAAATTGCTCCAAATAAAACCCAGAATGTAAAGTAAATATCAAAGTTGGTTTGACTGATAAAAATTTCTTCCATTATATAAAACGGTAATAGGTATAATGCTCCGAAAAAAGAAATAAGAGTAAATCTAATAAAAAAATTAAATTTAAATTTCCAATGAATTAAATATACAGAGTACAAAGCCCACCCTAATGCAGCTCCTAGCATCCATATATCACCAGCTGTAAATTTTGTATTTATTAGAAAATTAATATTTCCCTTACATATAATCGCTAAAACTCCAATTATACAAATCACAAGACCAAAAATTTGTTTTGATTTTATCAGTTCCCTGAGAATAAAAGTGGAAAGTAAAATTATAAAAACAGGTGAAGATGTATATATTATACCCATGTTTGCCATAGTAGTTGTTTGACCGGCAATAAAAGGGAATGCACCACAAATTCCACAACCCATTAAACCTAAAAAAAATAACTTTGTAAACTCTGGCTTAATTTTTTTAAAATTTTTAAGTATTGGCTTATAAAAAAAAGGAATTAACAGAAGGAAAGTAGCTACCCATCTCCAGAATGCAAGGGATATAGGGGGAACAAATTCAACCCCGCCTCTAGCAATAATTAAATTACTAGACATAAAAATTGGTTGTAAAAATAACAAAAAATATGGAAAAATTTTACTATTACTTATTTTTGATGAAGGCTTCATAAATCATCATAAAAATTACCAAGCCCATAAGAATGTAAACTGGAAGAACATCAGTAAAACTGATCATCATTGATCTAGTCAATGTAGTTGCTAGCCCTACTAGGAAGGCTATTGCAAGAGAGCACCCAACTATACTTGTTAATTTATTCATCATCCCTACACTTTTTTTCTAACCAATTTGCAACACCCAGAAATCTTAAATCATCAAGTTTGTTACCAACCAATTGAACACCTAATGGTAAGTTATTTTCTCCAGTAAGTAAAGGTAGTGATATAGATGGCAAACCCATGTAGGTCCAGACTGTGCAGAACTCAGGGCTGCCAGTAAATTTTAATCCTTTGTCAGCCACACCTGTGGATGCGGGTGTAATTACTCCATGATAATCCTCGAAAACTTCACTATACGATCTATAGCTCTGTTCCATAAAATCTTTAGCTTCAGTGTACTGGCTAGCAGAATATTTCATCCCACGTTCAATTGCTTCAATTAATTTTTTCCCAAGCTTGTTTTTTGAATTTTTGTAGTATTTTTGAAAACTATTTGCCATGTCAGTCTCATGTAAAACCTGCTGGTGTTTGTGTATGTCTTTAAAATAGGATGGCTCATCAAAAACTTCTATATGTTTTTTTAATTTTTTTATTAAAAATTGAAATGCTTTTTGAGAGTCTTTGTCGATATTTTTCCAATTTGAAGTTTTGTAAAATATGAATTTAGGATCAAAATGAGGGCCTTTTCTACATTCCTCTAACATTCTTTCAGCTGAATAATGGACTGTATCTTTATCGTATAAATCTTTTTTTATGAGACATTTAGTTAATAAAGCAACGTCTTCTACATTCTTTCCAAAAACTCCGACATGATCAAGTTTCGATGACTGTTTAAGTACACCATTTCTCGATATTAAACCAAACGAAGGTTTATAACCAACGACTCCACAGTAAGAAGCAGGTCGGATAATTGAGCCTTTAGTTTGAGTTCCCAAAGACAAAGGAGCCATGTGAGCTGCAACTACAGCTGCTGATCCGCTTGAAGAACCACCTGGCGTTCTGGTTTTATCATGTGGGTTAGTTGTTTTTCCTGGATCAAAGTAAGCAAGTTCAGTTGTAACTGTTTTACCCATAATTATTGCTCCTGAAATTTTTAATAAATTTACTACCTCAGCATCTGCACTCTCTGACATACCTTTTCGAAGTACCGTTCCACATTCCGTCGGCATATCTTGCGTTCCAATAATATCTTTTATTCCAATTGGCAATCCATGAAGTGGTCCAAGTGGTTTACCTGATTTTCTATACTCATCTTTTTCTTCGGCTTTTTCTAAAAGAAGTTTTTTATCAAAGTAGGCCCACGCTTTTACATCTTTTTCAAATTTATTAATTCTGACAATATATTCTTTGCAAGCATCGACACATGAAATCTCACCACTTTTTAATTTTTCAGCTAACTCAATAGCTGTCATTGAAAAGATTTTACTCATAATTTAAATTTAATTTGCAAAAAGTAAGTCGGGCAACCAAAGCGCAATACCAGGAAACATATACATCAGAAACATCGCAAAGATAACAATTAACAAGAATGGCATAATACCGCTAAAAATTTCTAGTAGTTCTACATTTTTAGTTTGTACACCTTTTAGATAATAAGCGGACATGGCCATGGGCGGTGTTAAAAATGAAGTTTGAAGGTTTAATGCTATAAGCATTGCAAAAAAATATGGGTTCACTCCAAAAAATTCCACCAATGGTAAGAATATTGGCACAAATATAATTAATATCTCAGTCCATTCCAAAGGCCATCCTAAAAGAAAGATAATTATTTGAGTAATAATTAAAAATTGCCAAGGTTGTAAATTCATAGATTTAAAAAAGTGCTCAAATACTTCATGACCGCCTAAATAAGAGAAGACAGATGCAAAGGTCCATGAGCCTATAAACAACCACATAATCATTGCTGTAGTTTTTGCTGTTAAAAAAACTGACTCTTTAAAATTTTTCCATTTTAAGGTTTTATAAAAATAAGATAGCACTAAAGCACCGAATGCTCCTACAGCTGCTGCCTCGGCTGGTGTTGCAAGACCTCCTAGAATGGTCCCAAGCACTAATATTATTAATGAAAATAATGGTAGAAATGAAACCAAAACCTCTTTTAAAATTACTGAACGAGGTGGAATATCTTCTGCAGGTGGTTTAGGCGCAATTGAAGGATTTAAATACGCTCTGGTAACTGCATATAAAATATATAATCCAGCAAGCATTATTCCTGGTAATATTGCAGCAGCAAATAATCTTAAAGGTGATAATTGAGCAATAACTGAATAAACTATAAGCATAATGCTTGGAGGAATTAATATTCCAAGACATCCCCCAGAACAAATGACACCAGATGCAAATTTTTTGTCATAGCCTGCTTTTATCATTGCTGGCCATGCTAAAAGTCCCATTAACGTTACTACAGCTCCAATAATTCCAGTGGCTGTAGAAAATAAAGCGCAGGTTATTAAAGCTGCAACTGCCATAGATGCAGGCAATCCATGAGATGCTAAACGAATAGCAAAGAACAATCTTGAAACAATTCCGGCTCTTTCAACAAGATAACCCATAAATAAAAATAAAGGTACGGCGGTTAGAACGGTGTTGTCCATTACAGTGTAGGTGTTTTGTACAAATAATTGAAATATCCTATTATCTAATAGATGTTCCATTCTTGTTGGATCATAGTACGCGTAATAACCAAACCCCACACCCATCGCCATTAAAGTAAATGCAATAGGAAATCCTAAAAGGACAGCAAAAAGAAATATTGCCATCATTAGAATTGCTATTTCTGGATTTGTTAAACTAAATAACATCTTTTTGATCCTCGTCTTGTGAAGTTCTCATTAATATTTTTTCTGTTTCTTCTGCAACAACCATTCTTGCTGGCCAGTGACCAGTTTTAATACAAATTATTGATCTACATACTTCGCTAATTCCTTGAATAATTAATAGAACACCAGCTGCAGGTATTAAAGATTTTGCCATATAAATTTGTATTTGCGCAGGACTATTCCAGCTTGTTTCTTTTATTTTCCAAGCTAAGGCTGCATATTCATATCCATAAAATGCTAAAGCAAATACACCTGGAAAGAAAAAGATAAAATATAAAACTAGATCTATATATCCTTGAGTTCTGGGTTTAAATAATCTGTAAAGTACGTCACCTCTTACATGAGCTTCGGTAGATAATGTGTAAGCTCCTGCCATCATAAATATCGCACCGTACATTTGTAAACTAAAATCAAAATTCCATAATGTTGGTGCATTAAAAGCATATGCCATTACAACTTCGTAACAAGTTCCTCCCATCAAAATAACTATGCACCAAGAGAAGGCCTTGCCGACTGAAGTGCTAAGATGATCTGCAAAAACGATAAATTCCCTCATAATTTATGTTAGTCCAATTAAATTATAATTTCCATAAAAAAAGGGGGCTTCAAAAAGCCCCCTTTAATTTTTAAAAAGCTACTAAATTTTAACTTTAGCTATAGCACCGAACTCATTTTCGTATGCCAATTTATAATTTGGCTGATTCATGAGTAAGTACTTCATTACTCTTTTAGCATAAGCTTTTTGTGAAGCTACAATTTTTGCAAAGAATGCGTCTTTTTTAACAAAGTCTCCTATAACTTTGTCCCATCCTTTTAATTGTTGAGCTAAGATTTCATCTGAAGTTTGATAAACGTTTACTTTGTGTTGGTTCATCAATTTAGATAAGTCAGCTGAGTATCTTACTAATGCTTTAAAGTAGTTGTCTGTATTCGCAGCGTACGCAGCATTTTTTAGAATAGCCTGATGTTGTGGGCTTAATCCATTAAATGTTTTTGTGTTCACAGGAATTTCAAACATCTCTTGAGATTGGTGGAAGCTACCTAAGTGATAATGCTTAGATACATCTTGCATACCAAACTGTGAGTCTGAAGTTGGGTTATTAAATTCCGCAGCTTCGATCAAACCAGTTTTCATTGCTGGCTGAATTTCTCCACCTGGAAGTTGTCTTACAACCATTCCCATAGCTGTTAATACGTTAGTCGCTAGACCAACTGTTCTATATTTCATACCTTTAACATCAGACACTTTAGTTACGTTCTTTTTGAACCAACCAAATGGCTGTGCTGGCATTGGCATATGGAAAAGACCAACGTAGTTGAAGCCAACTTTAGAAAGAGTTTCTTCGTAAAGTTTTCTTCCTCCACCGTACTCCATCCACCCCATAACTTCTTGAGATGACATTCCGTACGAAGGTCCTGTTCCGAACAATGATGCTGCTGGATTTTTTCCGTACCAGTATGCAGTTACCCAGTGTCCCATATCTAGAACTCCTGAACTTACCGCTTGACCGATTTCAGATGTTTTAACAACAGCTCCAACTGGTTGAAGATCAATCTTCAATTCGCCAGCTGACATGTCGCCTACCATTTTTGCAAAGTCGCCAGCCATTTCGAAGAATATATTAGCTCCAGAAGGCCAAGCTGCTTGCATCTTTAAAGTTTTAGGAGCACCAAATGCTACATTCGGCATTGCAATAGTTGCTGCCGCTGCTGCACCAGTTGCTGCTGCTGCTTTAAAGAACTTACGTCTAGAAGGAGTTTTAACTCTCTTCAGCGTTTTTTCTTTTTTTGACATATTTGTCTCCCTTAGTTAATTAACTAGTCGAATTATTTAAGCACAAATATATTTGAGAGTCTCGGTCAGAATTAATAAAGTTTTGATAGATTCAATTCTAGATTGTGCTAATTAACTTTATTTTTAGCCATTCCTGTTTTGAAAAATTCATCAATGTTATCAATTGCAAGATCTGCCATGGCAGTTCTTGTTTTTTTTGTAGCACTACCAAGATGTGGTAAAATAAATGCTGTCGGTTGCTTTAAATATTCCGGGTGAATTTTTGGCTCACCTTTATAGACGTCTAATCCTATAGCGTAAATTTTACGACTTACCAAAGCTTGTACCATAGCTTCATCATCTATCATATCTCCTCTTGCAACATTTGTTATAATTGCACCGGTTGGAAAATATTCTAAGGTTTCTTTATTAATTATGTCTTTAGTTTCTTTTGTGGCTGGACAACAAATTGATAATACATCTGAAACAGAGAATAGACTTTTTATATTTTCGTGAAAAATTGCGCCCATCTCTTTGTCGTTGCTTAATTTAGTTCTATTTCTATAATGTATTTCCATTCCAAAACTTTTTGCTATTTTTGCTAAAGCTCTTCCAATTCTACCCATACCTAAAATACCAAGTCTTGATCCTGTGAGTTGCTTGCCAATTAAAAAATCTGCTGACCATTTCCAATTTTCTTTTTTTACCCAATCCATTCCCTCACTTGCTCTTCTACATGCGCCAAGAATTAATAACATAGCAATTTCTGCAGTGGCATCGGTTAAAACATCAGGTGTATTAGTAACTATTATATTTCTTTTTTTTGCTGCCTCGATATCGATATTCCCAAAACCAACAGCAAAATTAGATATTATTTTTACAGTTTCAGGAAGTTTCTCAATTGTTTCTTTATCTATTTTATCTGTAAGTGATGACAGAATACCATCACAGCCTTTTGATAATTCAATTAGTTTTTTTTGAGAATATAATTCATCATTTGAGTTAAAATGCGGATTAAATAATTTAGAAGCTTTATCCTCGCAAGATCTCAATAATTTTCTAGTTACAAGGACTTTTTTCATTTTGATTTTAATTCAAATCGAAAATTTTACCTGGGTTCATTATATTGTTTGGGTCAAGTGTTCTTTTTATAGATTTCATAATTGGAATATTATCTCCATGTTCTTTTATAAGATATTCTTTTTTATGAAGTCCTACTCCATGTTCTCCAGTGATTGTTCCATTTAATTCCAAAGTTTTTTTAATCAGTAAATCACTAAACTCTCTTATCTTCTTATAGGTTTCTTTTTTTTGGGGATCATAAGGCAAAACTACATGAAAATTTCCATCACCTAGGTGACCAACCATTGGAGCTCTGAGACCAAATTTTTTTGTGACGTCCTCTGCAAACTTCACGCACTCAACTATTTTAGAAATTGGAAGACATACATCTGTAGAATAAACTCTGCCGTTTTTAATTAATGCTTTCACAGAATAATATATATCCCAACGAGCTTGCCATAACTTATTTCTTTCTTCTAAATCTTTTGCCCATTTAAAAGCACTTCCTTTATTCTCTTTAGATATTTCTTCAACTATTTTGATATTTTCTTTATTAGAGGACTCCGATCCATGAAATTCGAAAAATAAAGTCGGTAAAACTTTCATATCTTTTAACTTTGAATAATTAATGCTTATATCCATTTGTTCTTTATTAAGCATTTCAATTCTGGCTATCGGCACGCCATACTGAATCACTTGTTGTGCTGCTTGAACCGCATCTTCCAAAGATGGAAAATGACAAACTGCACTCATTATACTTTCTGGGATTGGAGAGAGTCTTAATTGTATTTCCGTAATTATTCCAAGTGTTCCCTCGGATCCAATAAATAAATTAGTTAAGTTATATCCAGCAGAAGTTTTTTTTGTTCTACTTCCAGTCTTAATAATATCACCATTAGGAAGTACTACTGTAAGACCAGTGATTACAGTCTTCATGGTTCCATATTTTACAGCCATAGTTCCTGATGCAGATGTTGATGCCATACCGCCTATTGCAGCGTTTGCTCCAGGATCGATTGGAAAGAAAACACCATCTTCTCTTAAATAATCATTCAATTGCTCTTTAGTAACGCAAGCTTGAACTCTGCAATCAAAATCCTCAGCGTTTACACTTAAAACCTTGTTCATTTTTTCTAAGGAAATTGTTATTCCCTTATCATTACCTACAACATTACCCTCTAAAGAGGTCCCGGTACCAAATGGAACTACAGGAACCTTGTGATCATTACAAAGTTTAAGAATTTTTGAAACTTCCTCATTAGTTTCTGGAAAAACTACAGCTTTTGATAATACTGGATCATATGTATCTTCACCTCTAGCATAGTTTGTTCTTGTAGAAACTGAGGTGGAAAATCTACCGTTAAAAATTTTTTTTAATTCTGATTGTATTTGTTCGTTCATTTTTTTCTATAATGTTATTAAATTATATAGAAAAAATATACCTTAATTAACCAAGCATCTTTTTGATTTTTTCTAAGGCTTGTGAGATATTATCGCTAGAAGCTGCAAAACTAAATCTAACATAATCTTTAGCTGTTTTTCCAAATGCTGTTCCCGGTACAATAGCTACGCCTGCTTCATGCATACATTTTTTAGCAAATTCAGCACCATTCATTCCTGTTCCTACGACTTTAGGAAAAGCATAAAATGCACCTCCAGGTAAACTACATTCTACACCTGGTAAATTGTTTAAGCCTTCGTGAATAAGTTTTCTTCTTATTGTAAATTTTCTCATCATTTCAATAATAGAATCATCTGGACCGTCTAAAGCGGCAATGCCTGCAAACTGAGCAGCTGCATTTACACATGAAACGCTATTTATTACCAATTTATTTACATGTTCTACAAGATTTTTTGGCCAGAAACTCCAACCTAATCTCCATCCTGTCATTGAATAGGCTTTACTCCAACCTTCAAGAACAATTAGTCTCTCTCTTAATTCTGGATAATTAAAAAAAGTAGGCATTTCTTTTCCATCAAAGATTTGTCTACTATAAATTTCATCACTTAAAATTGTCACATGAGGATGTTTTTTTAATCCCTCTGCTAGAACATCGATATCTGATTTATCAACAAAACTGCCAGTTGGATTATTTGGATTAATTAAAACTAGTAATTTTGTTTTATCAGTTATTAAGGATAAAATTTCCTCAGGATTAAATTTTAAATCTTTATCTTTAGTCAAATCGTATGGAACTGCTTTAGCTCCAGTAAAATTGATCATAGACTCATAGATTGGAAATGCAGGTGTTGGGTGAATTATTTCTACACCCGGTTCACCAAAGCATTGAATTGCATAACTCATTGTAGGTTTTCCACCTGGCATAATAATTATTCTTTCGGGATCAATGTCTTGATTGTATAGTTTTTTAATTTTTCTTGTGACTGATTGCCTGCATTCAAGAATTCCGTTTGATAAAACATAACCATGATGACCATCGTCCAAAGCTTTTTTTGCAGCGTCAACAATATGTTTTGGAGTTTTAAAATCTGGCTGACCTAATCCCAGATGTATCATTGGTTTGCCTTTGGCTTCTAATTTTTTTGCTTCAGCAAGAACGCTAAAAGCTGTCTCTGTTCCTAACCTATCTAAACTTTTTGCAAGTTTCATAATTACCTGTATGCGATATTTGTTTTTTTTTAAATCTTTTATTGTTTTACATCCTAATAATATCATGTCACGTCTAATCTCATCATGCATTCTTTGCAGCAAAGCTTCAACACCTTTTTGACCCCCCGCGCCTAGGGCAAATAAGTAACCTTTCCCAAAACTACACGCAGTAGCACCTAAAGATAAAGCTTTTAACACATGGGTTCCTCTTCTTATCCCGCCGTCTAAAATTATTTCAAGTTTGCCACCTACAGCATCAGCTATAGCTGGTAATTGATCAAAGGGAGATCTTGAACCATCTAATTGCCTTCCTCCATGATTAGATAACATTATTGCCGAGGCTCCGATCTCAACTGCTCTTTTTGCATCTGCAACAGACATAACTCCTTTTATTGCAAATGGTCCTCCCCATCTTTTAATACAATACTCAGCATCTGCCCAGTTCATCTTCGGATCATATTGTTCGTTAATATATTCCATCACACCTTTAGCAATACTACTTCCTTTTTTTGTAAAATGAGAAACGTTTGCTAACTGAAACTTTTCATGAGTTAAATAATTTATTGACCACATTGGATGAGTAGCAAAACTTAAAAGGCTTTTTAAAGTTAATTTAGGTGGTGTAGTAAATCCCCATCTATGATCTCTCTCTCTGTTACCTGCCACAACTGTATCCACCGTTAAACACATTGCCTTGAAGCCTGATCTTTTACAACGATCAATTAAATTATCGGTTAAACCTTTGTCTTTATGAATGTAAAGTTGAAACATCTTTGGGCCACCTGATATATTTGAAATTTCCTCTATTGAAGTGGTAGACATAGTTGACATGCTATAAATTGTTCCAAGTTTTTCAGCAGCTCTTGCACTCGCTTTATCTCCATCATGATGATAAAGCCTTTGCATTGCAGTTGGAGATAGAAATAGCGGCATTTTAATTTTTTGACCAAATACTTCAGTGCTCATATCTGGTTCTCCAACACTTGTAAGAATACTTGGTACTAAATCACATTTTGAAAATGCTTCTGTATTTCTTTTCAGAGTGGCTTCATCATCTGAGCCACCATCAATATAATGAAAAATGGGTGCGGGAAGATTTTTTTTTGCTAATTTTCTAAAGTCATCAAAATTATAACAATCTTTTAAACTCATACTTTTCTAAATCTCAAATTTTTTCTGCTTAGATCACTTATCTTAGTACATCCCATGAGCTTCATATCTCTCTCTAATTCTACACGATACTGGTTAAGAGCTCTTTCAACGCCAGCTTGGCCAGCTGCTGCAAGGGCGTAAAGATATAATCTCCCGCCTGCACAGGCTTTAGCTCCCATTGATAAAGCTTTGAGCATATGTGTTCCTCTTTGAATACCGCCTTCACAAATTACATCTATTTTGTCTCCAACAGCGTCGATAATTTCTGCTAATTGATCAAAAGGAGATCTAGCCCCATCTAGTTGTCTTCCTCCATGATTTGAAACCATAATTCCAGAACATCCAATATCAACTGCTCTTTTTGCATCTTCAACACTCATAACTCCTTTTAGAGCAAAATGTCCTCCCCACTTAGAACAAAGATTTTCAGCATCCTTCCAGTTCATTGATTGATCTAGCATTGTTGAAAAATAATTTCCGACGGATGTAGCAGTACTAGTTCCCTCCTTTACATGATCTTGAAGATGAGGTAATTCGAATTTTCCTCTAGTAACGTAATTTATTCCCCACATTGGTTTCATTGCAAAACTAATCAAACTTGAAAGTGTAAGTTTAGGTGGTGATGTAAACCCAGTTCTTAGATCTCTTTCTCTATTACCTCCAGTTATCGTATCGACGGTTAGTGCCATAACATCAAATTTTGCAGCTTTAACTCTTTCTACAATTGCATTGTTTAGACCTTTATCTTTATGATAATAAAACTGAAATAATTTTGGAGTATTTACAAGGGATGAGATTTCCTCAACACTTACAGTTGCCAATGATGAAACGCCAAACATTGTGTTAAACTTTTGTGCTGCTTGTCCAACAGCTCTTTCTCCTTGATAATGAAATAGTCTCTGTAAAGCTGTAGGTGAACAATAAAAAGGTAAATCTAATTTTTTTCCAAATATTGTTGTAGATAGATCAACTTGTTCCACACCTCTTAAAACATTTGGCACTAAATCGACTTCATTAAATGCCTCTGTGTTTCTTTTATAAGTAACTTCATCATCAGCTGCACCATCTATGTAATGAAAAATTGGAGATGGTAACTTTCTTTTTGCAAGTTTTCTAAAGTCACTAAAGTTGTGGCAATCTTTTAATCCCATGTGATTAAATATTAGAACTTTTTTAGAAAATTAAACATGTAACTATTGGCCCCAGGATTTTTATCCCCTAAACTAGCGTTTGATACATGGTTATACGACATTCCAAAGTTTGTAGTTTCTCCTAAATCCATTGACATTTGAACTTCACTTTTAAATTCTAAAGGGTGTCCTAGATCCTTTCCATCGCCTTGGCTGTAAATACCTGGTGCAAAACTTGGTGTAATTTTAAATGGTCCTAAATCATAATTTGCTTCGATACCTGTGTAAATATAGGCTGCAGAGTCTTGTGTAACCATCAGACCTGTAATCGGAGAAACTCTTCCGATTAATGTATCTTTATATAAATTTTCATTTTGATGTTCTATCCCAAAAAGTTGTGAACTTTTTTTGTCATCACTAAAATCAAACATACCAGTATAGAAATTAAAACCCGATCTTGCTTCATCAGCAAATGAATTATTAATTCCACAAGATAAAAGCACAAACGTTGCAATAGAAATTTTAAGTCTCATATTTATATAAAGTTACAATTTAAAAAAAGAATTGTATACAGTTTTATTTTTAAGGTCTAATTTTTGGTTTTTTTATCAAGAAAAATAAAAAAATAATACCCAAAAAAAATAGTAAATAGGGCAAAAACCATAACAGAAAGCTATTTTTCTTAAGTGGCGGATTTAATAATATCCAATCTCCATACTTTTCAGATAAAAATGTATAAATTTCTCTTTCATTATTTCCCTCTTCAATTTTATCTTTCACAACATTCTTGATTGTCAAAGCAAAATCAGAATTAGAATCATGTACAGTCTGACCTTGACAAACTAAACATCGAAGATTTTTTAAAATTTTGTTACTTAAATTTTCATCACCATAGCTTTGCGAAAAGATTAATAAAAATAGAATTAGAGCTTTTATTATATTTTTCATTTTTTTACTATTTTTCTAATTTCGTTTACATCGTTAATATTGAGTGGACCGATATATTTTTTCAAAATTTTTAATTCAGAGTCGATTAATATTGTTTCTGGTATTCCATAAACACCAAAATTTACAGAATTTTTTCCATTTTTATCTTCTGCAAGAATATCAAAAGGGTTCCCGTTTTCTCTTAAAAAATTTCTTGCATTATCTTTTTCATCTTTGAAATTAACACCAATTAATTTTAAGTTTTTAATTTTACTCAATCTAACTAAATTTGGATGTTCTTTTCTACAAGGACCACACCATGATGCCCAAAAATTCAAAATTGTAAATTCATTATTTGTTAACTCTTTAGTATTAAAAGATTCATTAGACTGGAATAAATTTATCTCTACCTCAGATATTTTTTTTCCAACTAAATCTTGAGTATTATAAATTTTTTCATTTCCTAAACTAAGATAAAGAACAATAAATAGTAATGAAAATAATACAGATATAATTATGTAATTAATTTTTTTCATATTTTTTTTCTTTTAAAAAAATTTAATACTCCTCCTAAAGATAGCAGTAAAACTGATAACCAAATCAAATTCATAAATGGTTTTACTTGAAATTTAATATTGAACACATCTGTGTCAGATATATTGCTCATGGTCAGGTAGGTATCTGAAAATAAATTAGAATTTATTGAAGCCTCGTAGGTAATAGTAAAAGGTTTGTCGTATACTCTTATTTCAGGTTTAAGTTCTTTTGAAGTGAAGTTTTTTTTGTTTGTGACATTAAAATAGCCAATAATAGATTTATAATTTTTTATTGATTGTTCCTCTAAATTGACGAATTTTATTGAGTAATATTCTGTTTTTTTGGTTTCTCCCAATTTTAAATTAAAATTATTTTCTACTGAAAATATATGGTTTATGTAAATAAAGAATATAAGTAATCCAAATCCTAAATGAGATATTATTCTTGAAATATTTATATTCTTTTTTTTGAAGCTTTCATAAAAATCAAAAAGTGTTTGCGTAATAAGGTAAATAGAAAAAAATAATATTAAATTTATTAAAAAGTTTTTCTCTTTAATAAAAAAAAAGGTAATTAAAAATAAAGTAACTGATAAAACTAAAACTAGGTTAAATAACGACCTTATTTCATTTGAAATCCATTTATAATTTGGTCCTGATGTCATTAAAAATAAGAGCGGTATCAAAAAAGGTGCTAAAATAAGATTATAGTATGGTGGCCCAACTGATATCTTGGATCCTGTAATAGTATCAAGAAGAACCGGATAAAGTGTTCCAATTAAAACCACTCCTAAAAAAAAGATCATAAACCAGTTGTTTGCAATAATAAAAGCTTCTTTTGAAAAGATGGAGTATTTTTTATCTTCTTTTGGAGAAAATTTGAAAAAAATAAATATCGAGGAGAAAACCATAAGTACTAAAAAACTTAAAATAAAAAGACCTCTAGAGGGATCACTAGCAAACGTATGAACAGAATTCAAAATGCCTGATCTAACTAAAAATGTTCCTGTCACACTCATAGTAAAAGTTAAAATACTTAATACTATCACCCAAGAGAAAAGTCCTATTCTTCTCTCCAACACTAGTATTGAATGAAGAAGAGCCGTCATAACAAACCAAGGCATCAAAGATGAATTTTCAACTGGATCCCAAAACCAATATCCGCCCCAACCCAATTCATAGTATGCCCAGATAGAACCAACTAATATTCCGACGGTTTGAAAAAACCAAGAAACTAAAACCCAAGATTTAATAGAGACTGCAAATGATTGTGAGTCAATTTTTGAAATTAAAGCTGCTAAGGCTGCTGAAAAGTAAATAGATGAACCAACAAAACCAACATAAAGTAAAGGGGGGTGAATTGCTAAAGCTGGATCTTGTAAAATTGGATTCAAACCTAAACCTTCTAAAGGGACTGGAAATAGTCCAGAAAATGGATTTGAATTGGTCAATAAAAAAATAAGAAAAGTAGCAATCAATAAATTTTGGAACAATAGAGTTAAAATTTTAAAACTTTTATCATTATTTTTAGTTAAAAATAAAAACAGAGAAGAAAATAAAACTAAAATATTTATCCATAATAATAAACTTCCTTCATGATTCCCCCAGGTGCCTGAAATTTTATAAAATAAAGGTTTGTTTGAATGAGAATTTTCATAAACATTTACTAAAGAAAAATCTGATAAAATATAAGCTAATAGAAGAACGAAAAAGCTTGAGATAGAAAAAAATAGTTGAAATAAAGTAAATTTATAAATTTTTGAAGGGATTAAATTATTTACTACTTTAAATTCCTTAAATGTGAAAAAAATTATAAAAAGACTTGTAAATAATGTTCCAATTGTAAATAATATACCTAAATTACTTAGCATCTTTATTTGAATTTCCCCTTAATTCTGGTGGCATATAATTTTCATCATGTTTTGCTAAAATTCTTTTTGCTATAAAAAATTTTTTATCTCGTAATTTTCCTTCTGCAACTACACCTTTTCCTTCTGCAAAAAGAGCTGGAACAGTTCCAGAATAACTAACAATTATTTCATTGCTTAAATCTGTAACTACAAATTTTATCTCAGTTTCGTTGCTTTGAATGGACCCTTTTTTTACCATACCACCAACTCTTATTTTTTTATTTAAATCTATGTCATTAGTATTTTTTATTTCTGAAGGAGAATAAAAATATAAAACATTATCTTCTAAAACTTTAAATACTAAAAAAATTAAAAATACACTGATAGCTGATAAAGTTAGTAAGATTGATAATCTAATTTTTACCTTTTTTAAAAGCATTTCAGAAATGCTGGATTAACTTCTTGAGTGTGAAATTAAAATTTCCTTGGCAATTTTTTGTTTTCTTATGTCTTTAAATTGTTCCTCAGGAAGATTTTGTGCTTCTTTTATGAAATCTTTTTCTAATTTTTTAAGAGTTTTTTTTGTTCGTATATACAAAAATAGACAAACTAAGAATGTAAATCCAAATGAAGACCACACGTATACACCGTATCCATCCATTAAAAAAATTTCAAAACTCATAATTTTCTTATACCTTTTCTCTTAATTCTAATTGTTTCTATTCTATATTTCATTAGAAAAATTACCGCAACATACATAATAAGCGCGAATAACATAAGCCCCAGTGGAATTAGCATTGAAAAATGCACTGTTGTTTCCCTAGTAAGACTAATGCTTGAGGGTTGATGTAAAGTTGACCACCACTCAACAGAGTATTTTATAATAATTAGATTTATTAAACCTAGTACGGATATTAAAGTACAAGCTTTAATTGACCTATCTGGATTATTTATAAATTTATATGAAAATATAAAAGTAATGTAAAAAAACATTAAAACTAACATTGAGGTTAATCTTGCATCCCATGCCCACCAAGTACCCCATGTTGGTTGTCCCCAAATAGATCCTGTAACTATTGCTATAATATTAAAAGTAAGACCTATAGGCGCAAGACTTTTATAAATTAATGTAACATTCTTTAATTTAAATAAAAAATTAAGAATGCAGAAAAAACTTATCGCTGCAAAACTTAATAAAGAAATCCAAGCTGAAGGAACATGAATATACATAATTCTTACCGTATCACCCTGAATGTAATCTTCAGGAGATAAAAATAGTGAAAAAATTAGTCCAACAACTACAATTGGAAGTAGGAAGGCTTTAAAAAGATTCAAAAGCTTTCCTGAAAGTTTAAAAACATAACTAGGATTTAAAAATTTAATCATCCTTTTTTATTTATCTGATTTTAATTAATTTGAGAATGGTACATTTTGTTGGTCTAGTTGAAGTCTGAGGGAGATAAGGAAGTAAGAATTGACCCCAACTAGACACTAACACTATTAAATTATTCGTGATTTTAGTCGGAGTTTTGAGTGAATCTTGTTAAATTTGTGGCAAAACAAATTAATTAGACGGTTTATAATAAACCGATCCCCGTTTTTCTGAAAAGAACTCATCTACTAAAGGGTGTCTGATTGGTTCTTTCGAGTTATCAGTTATTAAATTTTGTTCAGAAACATATGCTTCATAAGTAATTTCATTATTCTCGGCCAATAAATGATAGAAGGGCTGATCTTTTCTCGGTCTAACATCTTTTGGGATTGATTGATACCATTCCTCAGAATTATTAAATTCAAAGTCAACGTCATAAATTACACCCCTAAAATTAAAGTGTCTATGTTTAACAACATTTCCAATTGAAAATTTAGCTTTTTTTGAATCCATTATGTAAACATAGTAACATTTTTGATAAAATCAATATATTAAATTTAAATTAAATTTCTTTTATGATAGCTTTTTCTTGTGAATAAATCTTTTGTCAAACTACTAACAGATTTCGGTCCACTACTAATTTTTTTTATTGTATATTATCGAGGGGGTAAAAACTTGCAGGTAGCTATACCGCCGCTGATAATTGCAACAATTGTTGCGGTAATTATCGTTTATTACTTGGAAAAAAAAATACCTTATGTTCCTCTTTTAGGAGCAATACTGGTAACTATATTCGGAGGGCTCACCATTTTTTTTAAAAATCCGATTTTTATATATTTAAAACCTACAATTATAAATATTTTGTTTGCAGTAGGTTTATTAATAGGAAAATTATTTTTTAAAAGAAATTTTCTTCAATTATTTTTAGGTGGTTCTATTAAATTGGAGGATATAGGTTGGGATAAACTAATGTTTAGATGGGCTTCTTTTTTTGTTTTTTTAGCAATTCTAAATGAATTTGTATGGAGAACACAAACGGAAGAGTTTTGGATTAATTTTAAGGTGTGGGGCATCTTGCCAATTACTTTATTATTTACTATTTTTCAGTTACCATTAATTAAAAGGCACAAAGTAGATGACTAATAAGTTACGTCTTGTAATAAATAATAATTTTGACAAAAGGGAAGTTTTTTTTATCAAAAAAGAACTTAGGTCTATATTAAATCTTTATGCTCAAAAAGTTTCTTCCGGAGACTGGAAGGATTATGGGTTATCAATAAATAAAAAAGAAGTTACATTTGATATTTATCAAAGATCATCTGAAAAACCTGTTTACAGAATATCAAAAAATTTAGATCCAAAACGAAAAGATGAAAAATTTTATATTTTGGATAGAAACGGTTTAATAGTTAAAAAATCAGAAAACCTTGAGAGATTAATAAAAAAAGTAGAGTGGAATAGATTAAGATTAATTAAATAGATTGTTATCTTCTTTGCCCAAATAATCTCAAGAGAAATATAAATAAATTAATGAAATCTAAGTATAACTTTAAAGCTCCCATAATTGCTTTAGTTCCCATAACTTGGCCACTGTCTGTAGCTAAATACATATTTTTAATTTTTTGGGTATCGTAAGCAGTAAATCCAACAAAAACCAAAACACCTATAATAGAAACAATAAAATACATCATACTTGATTGTACAAACCAATTTACAACTGATGCAATTATGATGCCGAATAAACCCATCATTAAAAAAGATCCTAATTTTGTCAAATCTCTTTTTGTTGTATAACCATAAATACTCATTACTCCGAAGGTACCAGCTGTTATAAAAAATACTCTAGCAATACTCATTCCAGTAAATTCTACAAGTAAAGTGCTCAAAGAAGCTCCAAATAAAGAACTAAATATCCAAAAAGCAGCCTGACACTTTGCTACGTTCATTTTTTTTGCAGCGGAGAAAAAATAAAACATAACAGCCAATGGAGACAGTGCAACAACCCATTTTAAACCTGTATTAAAAAGAAGGTTACCAAAGCTTGTAACACCAACAAATCCCGATGAACTACTAAAAGTTATGTTGTAACCACCCGCAGCTTGAAAAACAATTAAAGATACTATGCCAGTTAAAAAAAGACCTGAACCCATATAATTGTAAACTCTAAGCATGTAAGCTCTTAAACCCTGGTCAATTAAAGCTTCGGATGCTGATGATCTTGCTGTTGTAGTTTGTTTATTTATATCCATAAAATTAATATATGATTTTTTAATGACTTTTCAATAGTCAATAATTGCTTTAAAAAAATCAATAAATAAAGGAATTAATGAAGTTTAAAAAACTTGGAAATACTAATTTAAAAGTTAGCCTCATTTGTTTAGGCACAATGACTTGGGGAGAACAAAATACTCAAGAAGAAGGTTTTGAACAAATGGATTACGCTCTAGATAGAGGGGTAAATTTTTTCGATACAGCAGAGCTTTATGCTATTCCACCTAAAGCAAAAACTTATGGCAAAACAGAAGAAATAATTGGCAACTGGTTTAAACTTAGAAAAAATAGAAAAAAAATAATTTTAGCAAGTAAAATTGCTGGTCCAGGTTTAAAATGGATCAGAGGTGGGGGTTCACAATATTCTCCAGAAAGTATTGAGGATGCATTACATAAAAGTCTTAAAAGATTACAAACAGACTATATTGATTTGTATCAGCTTCATTGGCCTGAAAGGAATACTAATTATTTTGGTGATTTAGATTATGAACACAACATTAATGAAAAATCATGGAATAGTTTTGAAAGTATCTTAAAAACTTTAAAAAAATTTATTGATCAAGGAAAAATTAAATATATAGGTTTATCAAACGAGACCCCATGGGGTTTTTCAAAATTTTTAGAGATAGCTAAAGAGCAGAAATTACCAAGAGTAGTTTCAGTCCAAAATCCATATAGTTTAATAAATAGATCTTACGAGATTGGAATGTCAGAAATTTCAATGAGAGAGAAAGCTGGTCTTTTGGCATATTCTCCATTAGCGGTTGGTTATCTGACTGGAAAATATAGAAACAAAGAAATCCCAAAAAATTCAAGATTAGATCTGTTTTACGAAAATTATCCAAGGTATCATAATGAAAGAACCTATGAAGCGGTTGATGAATATTTCAAAATTGCTCAAAAATATAAAATATCTTTATCACAACTCTCTCTTGCCTTTGTAAATTCAAGAGATTTCGTAACTAGCAATATTATTGGGGCAACCACAATGAAGCAATTAAAAGAAAATATAGATAGTATAGATATAGGCTTGGAAGAAAATATTATGCATGAAATAAACTTAATTCATGAAAAAATTCCAAATCCCGCACCTTAATTAAACAACTATTGAAAAGATCAAAAATTTGTATAAATTGAATTATCAGTCTAAATTTAAAAAATGAAAAAAATTTCGGTTCTATTAACATTATTTACTTTTTTATTTTCATCAAATGTTTTTAGTGATCAACCAAAAAGTATCGGTAAATATAAAAGCTGGGAGGCTTTTACATATAATGGTAGTAACGGGAAAATTTGTTTTGCACAAACTATTCCTTTAGATAGAGCTCCAAAAAATTTAAAAAGAGATCCATCAAGACTTTTTGTGACTTTCAGAAAGAATGAAAAGATCAAGAATGAGCTTAGTGTAACTAGCGGCCACATGTATAAAAAATCTTCAGTAATGGCAAAATCAGGAAAAAATGAATTTTTGTTTTTTTCACAAGGAAATTTTGCTTGGTTGATAGATGGAGAAGAGGAATTCAATCTTATAAAAACTATGAAGAGAGCTTCAAAATTATCTGTAACAGCGAGAACAAGCACAGGTACGGAAACAAAAGACATGTATTCCATGATGGGTTTCACTAAAGCTTATAATACCGCTAGAAAAAGTTGTGCCTAAAAAAAAGAATAAAATTGTTTTAGCTTACTCTGGAGGGCTAGACACCTCTATAATTTTAAAATGGCTTCAAGAAAATTATAACTCAGAGATTATTGCTTACACTGCAGACATCGGACAAGAAATTAACAAAAGCAAAATTATAAAAAATGCAAAAAGATTGGGTGTAAAAAACATAATTATTGAGGATTTGAAAAATACTTTCGTAAAAGATTATGTTTACCCAATGATTAGAGGTCACGCATTATATGAAGGTGTTTATTTATTAGGAACGTCTATAGCAAGACCTTTGATTGCTAAAAGACAGATTGCTATTGCTAAAAAATTTAAAGCATTTGCTGTATCACACGGTTCAACAGGAAAAGGAAACGATCAAGTAAGATTTGAGCTTGGATATTATTACTTTGGACCAAAGATAAAAGTAATTGCCCCTTGGAGAATTTGGAAATTAAAATCTAGAACTGATTTAATAAAATATGCAAAAAAACATAACATAGCTATACCGAAAGATAAAAAGGGGGCACCACCTTTTTCTGTTGATGATAATCTCTATCACACCTCAACAGAAGGTAAGGTATTAGAAGATCCAAGAAAACAGGCGCCAGAATATATTTTTCAAAGAACAGTTTCTCCTGAAAAAGCTCCTAGTAAACCATCTTATGTAAATATAGGATTTAAAAAAGGTGATCCAATATCAGTAAATAATAAAAAATTATCTCCAGCCAAACTGCTTCAAAAATTAAATTTAATTGCAGGTAAGAATGGAGTTGGAAGAGTTGATTTAGTTGAAAATAGATTTATTGGAATAAAATCAAGAGGGGTTTACGAAACTCCAGGGGGAACTCTTTTGATGATAGCACACAGAGCGATGGAGTCCGTAACTTTAGATAAGAAAACTATGCATGAGAAGGATGAAATTATGCCGAAGTATGCTGAACTGATTTACAATGGTTTTTGGTTTTCAAAATCAAGACTTAAATTACAGAGAAAAGTCGACCTAAAAAGAAATCAAGTAAATGGAAATATTAAACTTAAGTTATACAAAGGTAATGTTACAATTTTATCAAGACAAAGTAACAGTAAAGCATACTCTATTGATAAAGTGTCTTTTGAAGAAAATAAAAGTTTCAAAAAGTCAAAAGTTGAGAGATTTATATTGGGTGCGGCAAGAAAGCTTAGGGTTTAAGTATAATTAAAAATATAAAAAACTTCTATGTCTATGAACATTATAATCAGAAATATTCAGCTAGTTGCTGTAATATTTATTTTGGTCGGAACTGTGTTGGCTTTTGGTTTTGAAATCAACGAAATGTATAAAGCTGGTCGTGTAACTTTAGCAGACCTTCTTTTGATGTTTATCTATATTGAAGTTATTGGAATGATCGGAGTTTTCTGGGCTAGTAAAACAATAAGAATTACTTACCCTGTGTTAATTGCAATCACAGCATTAGCAAGACTAATAATTTTGCAAGACAAAGATAGTGCCTCAGTAAATTTAATTTATCAGGGTGCTGCTATTCTATTATTAGCTTTATCAGTTTTTTTCTTAACTTTGAGATACAGCAAAAAACTTGGAATGGATAAAAAAAATCCTGGTGAGGAAGCTTAAAAAAACATGAAACAACTAGTAGCAATTGTTGCATATTACATGTTTGGATATCTTATTTTTTGGACTTTTCTTCATGAGACAGATCTTTTTCCAAAAGTTTGGGTACAAGATAATTTTAGTATAGCAATTTATTTATGGGTTTTCTTTTTTATAGTTCCACTTTTTCTAATTGCTCTTGGAACAGAATATATTAAAAGACGAATTGCTGATTTTAAATCACTAGGACAAGGTTCGAGATGGCCACTTTATATTTTATTATTTGGTGTTTGGGACCTAATGATTGGTTTTGCTTATTTACTGTTCTCCTATTTCGAAATCACACATGTAACTATGATAATTGCTAACGGATTATTCATTACTGGAACTTATTTAACATTTTTGAGTTTTGGGATAGCAAAGAAATTGCAATTGAGTAAAGATAATTAAACATATGGCTAATAAAATTTTAATATTTGGTGCTACTGGGGCTGTTGGAAGTTCTCTTGCCAAATTAATGCAAAATGGATCAACTGAATGTCATCTTATAGGAAAAAATCAGGATGAAGTTTCAAGACTGTCAGATGAAACTGGTCATAGCTTTAGTGTTGCTGATGTATTAGAAGAAGGTTTTTTAGATAAAATTGATAGTGATCTTGCTGACACTGAGATTAAAGGTATTGCTTATTGCGTAGGATCTATAGACCTTAAACCAATAAATTTGATTTCAAAAAAAGATGTAATGAAATCATTTTCACTAAATTTATTTCCTATTTACGACATTATAAAAAAATTTCATCAAAGTTTAAAAAATAATAAAGGATCAATAGTTTTGTTTTCGACAGTTGCTGCAAATCAAGGTTTTCCTAATCATGGAATTATCTCGCCGGTAAAAGCATCTTTGGAGGGTCTTACTATTTCTTTAGCAGCAGAATTTTCTCCAAACGTAAGAGTTAATTGTATAGCTCCAAGTATGAGTAACTCAAAAATGGCTAGTAAAATTTTAAAAAATCCAAAAATTGCTGAAGGTATTGCTAAAATGCATCCACTCAAAAGACTTGGCGAAGGAAAAGACTCGGCAGCACTCGCAAAGTTTCTTCTATCTGATGAAAGCTCATGGATTACTGGTCAAATTATTGGAGTTGATGGTGGAAGATCAAACGTTGGTTAATAT
>CACFQM010000002.1 GCA_902568425.1 uncultured Pelagibacteraceae bacterium
GCCGCCTAAAACAAAAGCTAATATTAGTGGAGGCATCGGGAACTTATAAAGCCTTAGTCCTGTAGCAACTACTGCAATGCCAATCATTAGGAAAATATCAAAAGTATTAAAAGACATTAAATAAATTCCTGTTACTGAAAAGAATAAAATCATTGGTATTAAAAATGTTCTTGGGACTGCAAGTATTCTAGCTATGTAAGGTATTAATGGTAAGTTAAGTATTAAAAGTACAACCATTCCAATATACATAGACATTATAACTGACCAAAAAATTTCTGGGTTTGTCATATAAAGTCTAGGTCCAGGCTGAATTCCAAAACCTAAAAGGGCACCTAACATAACAGCTGTTGTACCACTTCCTGGAATACCAAGTGTTAATAATGGTACAAATGAACCAGAGCACGCAGCATTGTTAGCAGTTTCAGGTGCAGATAGTCCATGAACACTTCCTTTACCAAATTTTTCTTTTTCTTCTTTATTTACAAAGTTCCGTTCCATTCCGTAAGCCAAAAAGGACGCAATTGTTGAGCCAGCTCCAGGTAAAACACCAACAATAAAACCAATTATTGATGATCTTGGAATGGTTTTTAAAGTTTTTTTTGTTTCTTCTTTATCTAATTTTATTGATCCTAATTCTTTGAGCGATATAGCTTTAGCAGCACTACTTGGGTCAGTACCTTTTAAAATTATTGTTAGTGCCTCACTCATTGCAAAAGTAGCCATTACAACTAATACAAAACTTATTCCGTCAGATAAATTCATATTATTAAAAACAAATCGTGGAATATCAGATAAAGTATCTTGTCCAACTGTGGCTAACATCAAACCTAATACTGCCATCATCATCGCTTTTAAAAATTGTCCTTTGGCTGAAAAAGCAGAAACTGCCGTTAAACCTAGGACCATTAATGCAAAATAATCTGGTGATCGAAAAGCTAAACTCACTTTTGATAAACTTGGAGCAGCAAATAATAAAAATATTGCAGCGATAGTGCCTCCTGCAAAAGAACTATAAGCTGCTATTGCAAGAGCCTTACCAGCTTTACCTTGTTGTGCCATTGGATAACCATCAAATGAAGTTGCGACAGTTCCGGGAACACCTGGGGCATTAATTAAAATTGATGAAGTAGATCCACCAAAAACAGCTCCATAGTAAACTCCAGCCATTAAAATTAAACCAGTAGCAGGATCAAAACCATAAGTAATTGGGATCATCAAAGCGATAGCTGTCATTGGACCTAACCCTGGTAACATTCCTATGATTGTCCCAAAAAAACATCCCATCATTACCATTAAAATGTTTTTTAATGATAACGCAGTATTTAATCCTATTAAAATTCCTTCGATCATCCAATTATTCCTAAGTATTTTAATAAAGGATCTCTAAGATAAATATCTAAAACCCCATGTAGTAAAAGCATAAATAAAGCCACAAATGGAAATGAAAAAAGCAACATCCATTTCCACCTTCTTTCACCTAGAAAATAATAAGCAAAAAGTAAAAAAATCGATGTAGATAAAAAGAAGCCAACTCTTAAGATGGTAAAGCCGTAAAAAATCATTGTAACAACCAACAAAATAACTTTTTTATAATCTAAAACTTTATGATTAACCTCTTCTACAGTTTTTTCAGGTAAAATCATTCTTAATGCTGAAAGCAACATTCCTGTATAACCAAGATAGATAGGAAATGTTTTTGCATTAAATGGAGCGTTTTCATCAAATGAAAACACTTGTATTTGGTAAGCTGTATAAAGATAGAAAGCAGATAAAACAAAGAAGAGCAGCGAGATAATTTTAACTGAACTTATCTTCACTGCTCCTCCTTTAAATCCTAACGGATTAAATTACTCCAAGTTTTTTCATAAGAGCTGTCATCTCTTTTGTTTGTGTTTGAAGAAATTTCACAAACTTTTTGTCTGGATTATAAATATTAACCCAAGCATTTCTTTTTCTAACAGCTTCCCATTCAGGAGTTTTTTGAACATCACCTAGCATTTTAGCGATTTTCTTTTTATCACCGCTGCTCATACCAGGAGGGCCAAAAAATCCTCTCCAGTTTACAAACTGAACGTCGAAACCTTGTTCTTTTAATGTTGGAACGTCAGGTGCATCACTTACTCTTTTAGGTGCAGTGATACCAATTATTCTAACTTGGTCTCTTGCTCCCATAACTTCTCCCAAACCAGTTGAAAGAATTTGAGTTTCTCCTGATAACAATCCTGCTAAAGCTTTTCCTCCAGCATCGTAAGGGATATAAACTACTTTATTTGGATCAGCTCCTGCTTCTTGAAATGCAAGCGCACCAATTAAATGGTCCATGCTTCCTCTTACAGATCCACCAGCCATTTTCACAGATTTTGGATTAGCTTTGTAAGCTGCTACAACATCTTTGAAATTTTTATATGGTGAGTTCTTTGCTACAGCTATTGCACCGTAATCACCGATAACTCCAGCTATTGGTACAACATCTTTATACGAAAGAACACCGCTACCCTTCACATAACCTTTGTGTCTTGTGATAGATCTTAAAACTAATGGTGTTGATTGAACTAATACAGTTCCTTCAGGTTTTGTATTAATTAAAAATGATAGAGCTTTACCTCCACCACCCCCTGACATGTTTTCAAAAGATGCACTTTTGAGCATACCAGATTTTGTTAATGCTTCACCTGTCCCTCTAGCAGTTCCATCCCAACCACCGCCAGCTCCACCACCGATTATGAAGTGAAGTTTATCAATTGCAAATGATTGTGTTGAAAAAGATAAGAAAAGAACAGACGCAAATAATAAACTTTTAAGTTTTCTTATATTTATCATTTTTTCCCCCTTTTTATTTAATACCTTATTAAATTTTGAATTAATTAAAGAGTCAATTAGAAAATTACTTTATTGGTTCTAGTTCTCAACGATTTTGCCCTTACTTCAACATTAAGTTTATGAAGTTCGCCTGATTTGAGTTTTCTAAGATTTTGAACAACCTTAATAAATCTATTTGACTCTTTTGGTGAAATAATTCCATTTGTAAGTGTCTGAAACTTTTCGATGTAATTTTCTCTCTCAAAAGGCCTGTTACCCGCGGGATGCGCATCTGCTACTGATATTTCATCCTCTATCTTTGAGCCATCTTTCATTTTAATTACAACTCTACCCCCGAAACATTTTTTATTAGGGTCGGGATCGTGGTATTTTTTTGTCCATTTTTTATCTTCAAAAGTTTTTACTTTTCTCCATAATTGAACTGTGCTTTTTTTATTGGCTCTTTTAGGTGTATAAGAATTCACGTGGTGCCACTTACCATCTTCTAACGCTACAGCAAAAATATACATAATAGAGTGATCCAAAGTTTCTCTACTCGCATTTGGGTCCATTTTTTGTGGATCCTTTGCTCCAGTTCCAATCACATAGTGAGTATGATGACTTGTATGAATTTCTACAGATTTAATTTTTGAAAAGTTATCTATACTTTCGTTCATTCTTCTTGCTAAATCGATAAGTGCTTGTGATTGATATTCTGCTGAGTGTTCTTTTGTATAAGTTTCTAAAATAGCTTTTTTTTCTTCATTTATATTTGGAAGTGGCACTGTATATCTAGCCTTAGGTCCTGAAAGTACATAGGCAATTACACTATCTTCTCCCTCATAAATTGGACTAGGCGCTCCCTCTCCTCTCATACATCTGTCGACTGCTTCAATTGCTAATTTTCCAGCATGTGCCGGAGCAAATGCTTTCCAACTCGAAATTTCTCCTTTTCTTGATTGTCTTGTAGAAACCGTTGTGTGAAGCGCTTGTTGCACTGATTGATAAATTTTATCTGTATTTAATTTTAATAAAGAGCCTAGACCTGCAGCTACACTTGGACCTAAATGTGCGATGTGATCTATTTTATGTTCATGTAAACATATTCCTTTAACAAGATTAACTTGAACTTCGTAGCCTGTTAAAATTCCTCTAATCAGATCTCTGCCTGATAATTTTTTTTGTTGAGCAACTGCTAGAATTGGTGGGATATTATCCCCTGGATGACTATAATCGGCTGCTAAGAAAGTATCGTGAAAATCTAATTCTCTAACCGCGGTTCCATTTGCCCAGGCTGCCCATTCACAATCGAATTTTTTCTTTGGACTTAAACCAAATAATGTCGCTCCATTTTTTCTTGGATGAGCTAAAGCCATTTCTCTTGCGGATATAACTGGTTTTCTATTGAAGGAGGCAATAGCAACTGATGCGTTATCAATTATTCTATTGATGACCATATCGATAGCATACTCATTTAATTTTGCTTTATCTGATGCTATTTCAGCAATCTTCCAGGCTAATTGGTCTTTTTTTTTAAGTTTTGATGCTGAAGGATATACTTTTACTTTTATATTTCTCATTTTAAATTTAATAATTCTCTTAAGTTTTTTACCTCATTTTTTGGTTTGTAATCAAGTTTGTCGAATACATTATTTGTTCGATTAACCCAAATAGCATTATAACCATAATTTCCACCACCAGAAACATCCCAAGTATTTGCGCTTAAAAAAGTAATTTCCTCTTTTTTTATCTTGTATTTATTAATTGGGATATCGTAAACTTTTGGATCAGGCTTGTATATCTTTACTTCTTCGATTGAGAAAACATCATCAAATAAATTTTCTAAGTTACTATTTTTAACTAAATTGCTTAAAAGGCTTGGTGTTCCATTCGATAAAATAGCAAGTTTTATCGATTTTTTTTTTAATTCCTCAAGAACACTTTTTACTTCTGGAAAAGTAGAGAGTTCTTTATAAAGATTTAATAACTCATTCCTCATTGATTTATCTATTTTAAAAGTGAGCATGGACTTATCTAAAGAGTCTTCTGTAATCTGCCAGAAATCTTTATGTTTTTTCATCAAACTTCTTAGCCAAGTATACTCAAGTTGGGTAGTTCTCCAATAATTGGCAAAGGTTTCCCATTTGTCTCCAATTTTATCTTTACACTTTTCAGCTGCTGAGTTCACATCAAATAATGTGCCGTAAGCATCAAAAACAATAGCCTTTGTATTATTCATTTTTAATTAAGCATATTTCTTAAAACGTATTGGAGAATTCCACCGTTTTTATAATACTCAATTTCATTTTCTGTATCTATTCTTGATAGGAGTTTAATAGTTTTGCTTGAACCATCTGCATATTTAATTTCACAATTTACTTCTGCTCCAGGATTTATTCCTTTTTCAATATCAATAATAGTAAATAACTCAGTGCCTTTTATGTTGAGTTTTTTTCTATCGAAACCTTCTTTAAATTGAAGTGGTAAAATTCCCATTCCTACTAGATTTGATCTATGTATCCTCTCAAAACTCTCAGCGATTACAGCTTTTATTCCTAATAATTTTGTTCCTTTAGCAGCCCAATCTCTTGAAGAGCCTGTTCCATATTCTTTACCAGCTACTACAACTAAACTTGTCCCTCTTTTTTTATATTCCATTGCAGCTTCATATACGCTCATTTGTTTTCCATCTGGTTGTAATATTGTAAAACCGCCTTCTGTCCCTGAAGCCATTTCGTTTCTAATCCTAATATTTCCAAATGTTCCTCTCAACATAACTTCATGATTGCCTCTTCTAGCCCCGTAAGAATTAAAATCTTTTTGCTGAACCTGATGTTTCATAAAGTAATCGCCAGTTGGGCTATCTTTTTTAATAGATCCAGCTGGGGAAATATGATCGGTTGTTACGGTATCACCCAATATTAAAAGTGGTCTTGCATCATTAATTTTCTTAAATCCTTCTGGCTTGTCAGGTAAATTATCAAAAAAAGGTGGTTTTTTTACGTAAGTAGAACTTTCCTCCCAATTATAAATGCTGCTTTGGTCTGTTTTAATAGAACTCCATTCTTTTGGTCCTTCAGAAACATTCGAGTATCTCTTAACAAACATATCGGCATTAATAGATTTTAACATTAAATCTTCGATCTCTTTGTTTGAAGGCCAAATATCTTTTAAGAACACATCTTTTCCATTTTTATCTTTACCTAATGAATTTTTGTAAAGATCATGATGCATATTTCCTGCTAGAGCATATGCAACTACCAAAGGTGGTGATGCTAAATAATTTGCTTTTACATCTGGATTTATTCTTCCTTCAAAGTTTCTATTTCCAGATAATACTGAGACTGCATAAAGATTTTCTTTATGTATTGCCTCAGAAATTTCTTTATCTAAAGGCCCAGAGTTGCCTATACAAGTTGTGCAACCATAACCAACTAGATTAAAACCTAATTGATCTAAATACTTATTTAACCCAGCTTTTTCTAAATAATCTGTTACGACTTGAGACCCTGGTGCTAATGATGTTTTTACCCAAGGTTTTACCTTTAAACCTTTTTCAACAGCTTTTTTTGCTACTAGTCCTGCACCAATCATAACACTGGGGTTTGATGTATTTGTACAAGAAGTAATCGCACCAATAACAATATCACCATCTTTAATTTTAAATTCTTTGTTATTAACCTTGGCTTCTAAAGGAACCTTTCTTTTTGTATTTTCCTTAAATGCTCTGTCGAAATCTTTTGCAGCATTTGTTAATAAAACTTTATCTTGCGGTCTCTTTGGTCCCGAAATACTTGGAACAACAGAATTTAAATCTAATGATATTGTATCAGTAAATTCTATTTGGTCATTTTGGTTTGACCATAATCCCTGTTCTTTAGAATATTTCTCAACAAGAGCAGTTGTGTTTTCATCTCTTCCAGAAAATTTTAAATACTTTATTGTTTCATCATCTATAGGAAAAAAACCACAAGTAGCTCCATACTCAGGGGCCATATTAGCAATTGTTGCTCTATCAGCTAATGATAAGTTTTTTAACCCATCACCAAAAAATTCTACAAATTTTCCAACAACACCTTTTTTCCTTAACATTTGTACAATTGTTAAAACTAAATCACTTGCTGTTGTTCCCTCAGTAAGTTTTCCATTAATTTCAAAACCAATTACCTCAGGTATTAACATTGAAATTGGTTGACCTAACATAGCTGCTTCTGCTTCAATACCCCCAACTCCCCAACCAAGAACTGATAAACCATTTACCATCGTAGTATGACTGTCTGTCCCAACTAAAGTATCAGGATAAGCAAATAACTGACCGTTAACCTCTGAAGACCAAACAACTTTAGATAAATATTCCAAATTAACTTGATGGCAAATACCTGTTCCAGGTGGCACAACTCTAAAATTATTAAACGCACTTTGCCCCCATTTTAAGAAAGAGTATCTTTCACCATTTCTATCAAATTCTCTTTTTACATTTTTTGAGAAAGAATCTTTTTTTGCATAATTATCAACCATCACTGAATGATCAATAACTAGGTCTACAGTTGATAGAGGGTTTATTTTATTTGGATCTTTGTTTTTTGATTTTACAGCATCTCTCATTGCAGCTAAGTCTGCAACAGCTGGTATTCCTGTGTAATCTTGTAATAAAATTCTCGCTGGTCTGTAGGCTATTTCTTGTTTTGAACTTTTTGTATTCAACCAATCTGCGATAGCTTTGATTTGTTTTTTATTTACAGTTAAATCGTCCTCAAATCTTAATAAATTTTCAAGAAGAACTTTAATTGATTTTGGAAGTTTTTTTATATTTTTCAAACCATTCTTTTCAGCTTTCATAAGATTGAAAAAACTATACTTCTTGCCCGAAACTGTCAGTGTATCTAACGATTGAAATGAATTTTTACTTTTAAATTCCATGCTCTATACATAGAACAAAATTACGCAAACGATAAGTAAAAAAGACATTGTATAGTTAAAATTCGTTATAAATTTTTTACTTGTGGCAAATTTTCTCAAATATTTTCCAATTAAACACCATGTAGTAATACTTCCAATTGCCATAAAGAAATAAACAGTAGTAACTATTATCGAGTCTCTTAAATAATTAAATTGAACATCTACAAACGTTGAGACAGTTATCATGGCTACAACAACACCTTTAGGGTTTATAAATTGAAAAAAAAATGTTTCAAAAAATCCTATTGGTTGTTTAACTACCGTTTGATTTGTATTGCTTGAAAATGCAATTTTATAGGCAAGATAAACAAGAAAAAAGCTCCCTAAAATTTTTATAATTAATTGTAATATCTCGAACTTTTGAAAGATAACTATTAAACCAGCCTCCATACAAATTAACATGGTCGTCCATCCAAAAATAACGCCTAACATTAAAGGTGCAGTTTTTTTAAAGCCAAAATTAAAACCAGAGTGGGAAGCCATTATATTATTTGGCCCTGGTGTGAATGATGTTGCTATCCCAAATAAAATTAGAGTTAAAAACTGAGGATACATTAAGCTATATCTAAACCATTCTCAGTTTTTTGTGAGGGATGGACTAAAACTACTTTGCCATCCTTTTCTATGGCTCCTAAAATTAAAACCTCAGATACAACACCTGCAATATTTTTTTTAGGAAAGTTGCAGACACCAATTACTTGTTTTCCAACCAAATTTTCAGAATTATAGTAGTGTGTTATTTGTGCTGAAGATTTTTTTATTCCAATTTTCGAACCAAAATCAACTTCTAAAACTAACGAAGGTTTTCTTGCTTTAATATTTTTTGATACTTTTAATACAGTTCCAACTGAAATTTGAACTTTTTGGTAATCTTCAAATGTAATTTCATTCTTCATAATTTTTATTTTATCTATATATAATGAGGTATCACCTTAATCTACAAGGTAAATAAATGAAATTTTGGCATTGAAAAGTCTGTTTTAAAAGTAAATACTATTCAAAATTAATAATACTAATAAGAGGGGAAATATGAAAAAAGTATTTATTGCTGCAATTATGTATTTGTCAGTCTTGACTACAAACACTTTTGCAGAAGTTAAAATGGGTATAATTTTAGGATTCACTGGTCCAATTGAATCTTTAACACCAGCTATGGCGGCTTCAGCAGAATTGGCTTTTAAAGAAGCTTCTGACTCAGGTTCGTTACTTGGTGGAGAAAAAATTAAACCAATAAGAGCAGACTCAACTTGTGTTGACTCAGCTGCAGCTACAACAGCTGCTGAAGGATTAGTTTCACAAGGTGTTGCTGCGATTATGGGAGCGGACTGCTCTGGTGTTACTGGAGCTATAGCAAGTAATGTGGCAGTTTCTAATGGTATAGTAATGATATCACCATCAGCAACCTCGCCTGGATTAACAACTTTAGATGATAAAGGTTTGTTTTTCCGAACAGCTCCATCTGATGCACGTGGTGGACAGATATTAGCTGACATTACAAAAGATAGAAAAATTAAAAGCGTTGCAATTACTTATACAAATAATGATTACGGTAAAGGACTTGCTGATGTTTACTCAGCAGCCGTTAAAGCTCATGGTATTAAAGTAACAACGGTTAACGCTCACGAAGACGGAAAAGCTGACTACAGTTCTGAGGTATCAACATTAGCTTCTGCTGGTGGAGATGCTGTTGCTGTAATTGGTTATCTTGACCAAGGTGGTAAGGGAATAATCCAAGGATCGCTTGATTCTGGTGCCTTTGATACATTTATTTTATCAGACGGTATGATTGGTGACTCGCTTACAGATACTTTTGGTAAAAGTTTAAATAAATCTTTTGGTTCTCTACCTGGTTCTATGGGTAAAGGAGCAGGAGTATTTAAAAATGTTGCAAGTGCAGCTGGAATTGATTCATCTGGTCCGTATACAGGAGAGTCTTATGATGCTGCAGCTTTAATTGTGCTTGCGATGCAAGCTGGAGGTTCAGCTGATCGTGGTTCAATAGCTAAAAACGTAATGTCTGTTGCGAACGCACCAGGTACTAAGATTTACCCTGGAGAGCTAAAAAAAGGTTTAGATCTTTTAGCTAAAGGTAAATCAATTGATTACGAAGGAGCAACTGCTGTCAAATTTACAGATGTCGGAGAACACGTTGGTAACTTCATTGAAAAAGAAGTTAAAGGCGGTAAATTTAAAAATAAAAAACAAAGATAAAAATTAATTTTAGAGCCTCAGCGGTTTAACTGCTGAGGCTTTTTTTTATACTCTATTTATTTTTTCCGGTAAAATACCTTTTGGTCTATACCTCATTATTAATAATAATCCGACACCCATCATTAAAAATCTAAAGTATGGAATGCTATCTATAAGATGAACTTTTAAAGCATTTGTTTCTTCTAACCCACTTGTAAAAAAATTAATTAAAAATAAAGCAATTGGAGCTGCTTCAATCCATAAAAACCAGACAGCAAAACCTCCTAAAATTGCTCCAAAATTATTTCCACTTCCACCAACAATTACCATTACCCAAATTAAAAATGTATATCTCATAGGTCTATAACTGCCTGGAGTAAATAATCCATCATAGGTTACCATCATTGCTCCTGCTATTCCTACAATTGCAGATCCAAGAACAAAAATTAAAAGGTGTTGTTTAACAACATTCTTTCCCATAGCGTTTGCTGCTTCTTCATTATCACGAATTGCTCTCATCATTCTTCCCCATGGAGAATAAAGAGCTTTTTGAGTTACAATTAAAAGTAAAATTACTACAGTTGTAAAAAGTCCCGCAAAACATAATTTTACAAAAACAGTTGAGGATTCTATAACTAATTGTTTTAAAGCTTGCTGTCTTTCTAAATTGTCTGAAATTAAGTTTAAACTTCCTTGATGAAATTTCTGAACTAAATTAATAAACCATTCTTTACCTTGCAAATCTATTTCATACGGTACTGGTCTTTTTAAACCAATTACATTTTTTACTCCGCGTGATAACCAATCCTCATGTTTAATTACTGCTATTACAATTTCAGAAATTAGTAGTGTTGCTATCGCTAAATAATCTGCTCTTAGTCCTAATGCAATTTTTCCAATTACGTATGCTAGACCTCCCGCAAAAAATGCTCCAACTATCCATGAAAATAGTATAGGCAAACCCATACCACCCAAAAAGCCTGTTGTTGCCGGATTAATTGCCTCGATTGACTCTATAGCTGGCGCAGATATTAACCTTAATAAGATTAGTCCAGCTATTATTACTGCTGCAATAATATAATTCCTGTTTTTTGATTTATTAAATTTTTGTAATACCAAACGAATAATAAGAATCATTGAAAAGATTATGAATGCACAAAGTAACATATCTAAACCTCCAGCTTTCCATGCATCTTCAACAGGTGGAGCAGAAACTAAAACTGCCGCCAAACCTCCAAGAGCTGTGTATCCCATTATTCCGAAATTTATTAATCCAGCGTATCCCCATTGAATATTAGCCCCTATTGTCATAACTGCAGAGATTAAACATAAGCATAAGATTGATAATGCCATGCTCCATGACTGAAGAAAGCCAACAAGAATTATTAAACCTAACATAATTGAGTATGCAGCGATTACATCTAAATTATTTCTCATAAAACTTTCCCTTTAAAAATACCTGAAGGTCTAAATAATAAAACTACAACCAAAATTGAAAAAGAGACTGCGAATTTATAGTCTGTAGATAATAATTGTAAAAGACCGTCAGGCTCTAAACTCTCTGGTAAGAGATAAACAAAAAACTTCTTATATGCATAAGTTAAAAGTATTTCTGAAAATGCAATAACGTAACCACCTAAGAATGCTCCAAATGGATTGCCTATGCCCCCAACGATAGCAGCAGCAAATATTGGAAGCATATTATTAAAATAAGTAAATGGCTTAAAACTTTTATCTAATCCATACAAAGCTCCACCAACTGTTGCTAAAATTGCTGCGATCACCCAGGTAGTCATGACAACTTTTTTAGGATCTATTCCTGATAAGAGAGCTAAATCTTCATTGTCTGAATAAGCTCTCATACTCTTTCCTGTTTTTGTTTTATTCAAAAACCAAAATAATATTGAAACAACAATAATTGTTACAAATAAAGTGATGACTTGTGTTGATTTTATAGCAAGTCCTTCATTTAAACCTGTCATTTCTTTAAACTCATTTGCTCTTATAATAAATTTTTCTCCATCAAAAAATCTTCTATCAAAAGGTCCAATAATAATTCTTACTATAGCTTGGGTAACAAACATGGTTCCAATGCTTACCATTGCTAACATTACAGGTGGGCTCTTTTTAGTTCTATAATAACTAAAAACTAATTTATCTTTCAAAAGTACATAAAAAATGGTTACTATTATGCCAAAAGGTATGGCTATTAATGCGGTTGGAAGAAAACCTAAATTTATTCCTAAAGACTGAAAATACCATGTAAATAAAATTGTAAACATTGTACCGAAAGACATAAGATCTCCGGCAGTAAAGTAAGCAAATCTTAAAATTCCATAAATTAATGAGACAAAAATAGCACCAAGTGCTAATTGTGAACCATAAGATAATGCGGGTACAAATAAATAATTTAAAAGTAAAATTATTGCATTTAAAAAATCCATTTTAAGCTCCTAAGAAAGAGCTTCTCACTCTTTGGTCGTTTAATAATTCTTTGCCAGTTCCTGAATATTTATTCTCTCCAGTAACTAAAACGTAACCTCTATCTGAAATACTCAAAGCCTGTTTTGCATTCTGCTCGACCATTAATATTGCAACATTTGTCTTTTTTACTTTTATAATATGGTCAAACAATTCATCCATAACTATAGGCGATACGCCTGCTGTTGGTTCGTCTAACATTAAAACGGATGGCTTAATCATTAAAGCTCTACCAAGAGCAACCTGTTGTCTTTGTCCTCCAGATAATTCGCCAACCAGCTGAGATTTTTTTTCTTTTAAAATTGGAAAAAGATCATAAATTCTACCTAAGATTTCTTTTATATTTTCATCTCTTAAAAAAGCTCCCATCTCCAAATTTTCTCTAACAGTTAATCCTGCAAATACATTTCGATTTTGAGGAACAAATGCTATTCCAAGTTTAACTCTGTCTTGGGGATTTAAATTTGAAATATCCTTACCATCTATAACTACTTTTCCTGACTTAAGTTTTAATAGCCCCAACAGTGCTTTCATAGCAGTGGATTTTCCTGCACCGTTTGGACCTAAAATTGAAACTATCTCCCCTTTGTTTACATTTACAGTGCAAGATGAAATTATATCTGGACCAGATCCATACCCTCCTGTCATTTTTATTCCCTCAAAAAATGCCATTAATTATTATCCTTTGGTTTTGACCCTCTTCCTAAATAACTATCTATAACTTTTTCATTTTTTTTAACCTGATCTGGAGTTCCTTCAAACAATACAGAGCCTTCTGATAAAACAATAACAGGATTACAAAGACGGCTTATAAATTCCATATCATGTTCGATCATACAAAATGTATATCCCTGTTCCTTGTTTAATCGTAATATTGCACTGCCTATATCTTTTAAAAGAGTTCTATTTACTCCCGCACCCACCTCATCTAATAAGACTAATTTGGCATCAACCATCATGGTTCTGCCAAGCTCTAATAGTTTTTTTTGTCCTCCAGATAAATTTCCAGCTAGCTCGCTTGAAAGATGTTTTAAATTTAAAAAATCAATAACTTTAAGTGCTTTTTCTTTTACATTTTTTTCTTCTTTTTTAACTAAACTTGGTTTAAATAATGCATTTACTAATTTCTCTCCAGATTGACCGCCTGGAACCATCATTAAGTTTTCTAAAACTGTGAGATTAGTAAACTCATGAGCAATTTGAAAAGTTCTTAAAACTCCTTTTGAAAATAATTCATAAGAAGGAATGTTTGTAATGTCCTCATTATTAAATAAAACTTTACCTTGAGATGATTTGAGATTACCTGATATTAAATTAAATAATGTAGTTTTTCCAGATCCGTTTGGTCCAATAATTCCAGTGATAGAACCTTTTTTTATTTTTAAAGAGCAATCTGATATTGCCTTTAATCCGCCAAACGATTTAGAAAGGTTTTTGACCTGAAGAATATTAGAATCTGACTGCATAGAAAATTATACATTGTTTAATCTTTTAAGGATACTGTTCAAAGATTTTGAGAAATGTCTATAAAATCCTGCCTTTTTTAAATATTTTAATGCGTGTTCATTTAATCCTTTTGGTGTCTGAGAAGATTTCACTAAATATTTCAAATCTTTTTTCGAATTAAGAGATGAATCAACTGATAATGCTATGAATAAGGATGTAATATATTTTTGTGCCTCATTTCTTTTAACACCTCGTTTGACTAACCAATCAGATAATACTTTTAATAATTCGTAAAAAGGAGCCATCATTGAAGACGAAACCCAGAAACTTTTTGATAGCTTTTCGTTTCTAATTTCTATGACTGTGCCCAATTTGCTAAAAAAATCTTTTACTTTTTTATCAGGGGGGCAAATTGGTATTGGTCCTAGCTTATTAGATATTGGAGGGAGAGGTATTGCTCTTATTATTTTATTTTTTTTACCAATATATTTTTTAAGTTGCGCAAGATTTATAGTAGAAATAAAACTTATAATTTTTTGATTTTGTTTAAAATTAAGTTTACTTAAGATTTTTTTTCCAACCTGAGGGGTAATTGCTAAAAAAACCCAACCAGATTTATTTATTAATTGTTGATTATCTTTTGCTATAGTTACTTTTTTAAATCTTTTACTAAGTTTTTTTGCTATAGTTATATTACGAGGAGATATATAAATTTTTTTGATTTTTAAATTAGATTTAAAAATACCTAATATTATCGAATATGTAATATGTCCTGTTCCTAAAAAACCTATATTCATTAATTATGCAGAATAACCAAGCAATCCCATTTAATAAAGAAAATTTTAAACAGATCTTATCTAAAGAATTTGCTTGGGTAATTGTGGTATCTATTCCAGCTGCTTTATTGGCGGATTATCTCAATGTTCCTTTAGCTTGGTTTTTAGGTCCAATGATAATTACGTCAATCGTAACCCTTGGTGGAATAAGAACAAAAATGCCAAGGCTTGTTTTAAGTACAGTTTTAGTTTTTTTGGGTCTTTATATTGGTAATTATATTGATCAGGATTTATTTGCACAAATGCATAAGTGGGTTTGGACTTCTTTGATTATGTTGGCCTATATAATAATAAGTGTGTTACTTGTTTCAAAGTATCTTCAAAAATTTTCAGGTTATGGAAAAAAGACTTCTGTTTTTTCAGCTGCACCAGGTGCGCTTGGTCCTTTACTAATTTTAGCAGAAGATGAAAAATCTGATTTAAGTCAGGTTGCCACTTCTCATTTAATAAGATTGATTATAATAATAACAATATTTCCTTTTATAGTTAATAGTTTCTACGAAACAGAAAATATTGAAACCATTGAAAAAGTAATTATCAATCAAAATTTATTTCATTTGATAATATTGGTTAGCTTGTCAATTGTTTTGATAATTGTTTTCGATAAATTGAAAGTTCCTGCTGCATTACTCGCGGGTACTTTAGTGGCAAGTGGTTTTTTACAAATTACAGATACAGCCTCTTACCAATTACCTCCTAACATAATTGATTATTGTTTATTAATATTAGGATCCTCGGTGGGCTGTAGATTTGCTGATAAAACTTTTAAAGAAATAGCTAAAAATTCTGCACATAGTTTTGTGGCCACATTTTTATTAGTCATATTAGGAATTGTTGCAGCTTTTGCAGCTGGACAAGTTATAGATAAAAATTTTTTTACGCTTTTGCTATCTTATTGCCCTGGAGGAATTTATGAGGTTGCTGTAATCGCTATTTTTTTTGATTTAGATCCTGAGTTTGTTTCTTTTCATCATATAATAAGATTATTAATGATACTTTTCGTGGTCCCTATTTTACTAAAGTTAATTTATAAAAATAAAAAACCCGTATAATATAATTATACGGGTTTAATAAACTCTTTTTTAATATTTAATTAATTTCCTAATACGTAAGAAACTTTAAACATTAAATTATCAGCGTCTGCTGTAATTTTGTCTCCGTTACTTCCAGTTAAAGATATATCGTCAAAATCAGAGTAACTTACTTCGTATCTCAAGTTTCCTGAATTTTTACCGACTGCATATTGAATTCCTTCTATGCTTGCGTCTCCGTATGATGAATTGTGTAGTTTTTCATCAGTTGACACGTCAGTCATGTGGTATCCCAATCCAGCGTAATAATCTCCAACAGGATAATGAACGTAAATCGTTTTTAGGAAGTCAAGAGTCGCTTCAGCAGAAACAGTTGCATCTTCTTGAGTGAACTCGTTACTGTCAGATGTTGTGTCTGTTCTTTTTCCTTCACCTAACGAAATCTTGAAAGGCACAACGTCTAGGCCTACTTTAAGAGGTCCTACATCACCTTCTATAAAGATAGATCCGCCGTAATACATTTCAGATTTTGAAGCGCTATTTTTTTCTGATGTTACACCTGAAACAGTTCTTTCTGTTTCTGTACCATCAGTCTCTACTTGACCAAGCATTAAACTAACACCCATTCCTGAATAAGCTGAGCTTATTGAAAATGCCGTTATAGCTAATGAACCTAATAAAGTTTTTATATATTTATTCATAAATTCTCCCGGGTCTTAAATTTGTTGAAACCTAGCATATTTTGCAGGTTAGAACACTTTAAAATAGCTAACATTGAAAATAGAAGTTTGCAAAAATGTCTAAAAATAGGGACTTTTATGTTGTAAATTTACAACATTGGTGAGTTTTTTGGGCTATAAGATTACTGGGTAAAATTTCTAGTTTTTTGGTTAACTGCCGAAAACACCCCTGATTCTGAGTAATTCTCTACTTAAATTCAAGTCTTGTTTAAAAGCAGTTCTTCCGTGTAACCAAAAATAATTATTAGAAAATATTGCAGATCCTACCTTTAATGGAAAAACTAATTTATTTTTACTTTGTTCTAAAGCATCTGATAATTTTTGTAAAAATAAGCCTTGTTTCATATTTTTGGGTTCAGGAAATTGGTCGATATATGAAATTGTTGTTTTGCCATTTTTATCTTTAGAGAAAACTGGATGTTCAACTTTATATTCAATATTTTTACTTTTTGGTGATCCCCAGGTAAAATTTTCTTTTCCAACTGGATCACTGCTCAACTCTTCACAATGTTCCCAGTCGTCTAAGTGCAGCAAAGTACTTTCACCACCTTTTACATTAATTTCCTCCATTTTTGTCATTAATAACCAATCTGTTTTTTCTTTTACAAATGTTCCATCCGTATGAAGATCTAAATTTCTGTAAGCTTTTCTTAAATATGAGTCGCTTGAATCTGAATGTTTAACGTGAAAACGCGCATAATATTTCCCTGTCATAGAATCAAAATTGGGAAGTCCTACCAGATATACTAGTGCTGTCGAAAGTTTAACTAAAAAATCTTTATCAAATTTTGAATTTTTAATATCAGGTTCAACTATAGCTGTACCAGTATTTCTATCTTTAAGTGTTTTATTTAAAACTTTGCTTAATTCACCTGAAAAAACATCATCGACACTTTTGGCTAAGGAAAATCTAGAGAAAGGTTTGTATTCTAAAGACTGAATACTGTGTTTATTAAACGGGAATATTAGTTTATCTAATTCAGTTTCTTGAATTTGAACAACTTTAATTCTGTTGGATATTGAATGGTCTTTGATCTCTAAACTCATTTTTTTATATATATTTAATTAAAACTGTTAAAAGTATAGCAGATAATACCGTGGGGTAGACAAGGTTTCTTTTTGCTATAAAAAACACTACTACACAAACAAAAACTACTATCAATCTTGTTAAATTACTTATTTCTCCTAAGTCCCCTGCTGGAAAAACTACCACTTTAGAAATTAAAGCTGCTAATGTTGAGTACGCAATACAATCAAATAGTCTAAATATTTTAGAATTTTCATTAATTTTTTCTGAAAATAATACTCCTAACATTCTAGATAAATAAGTAGCGATGGAAGTAACCGCTATAACTAAAACAATATTTGAAGAAAAATCAGTCATTAAACTCTCCTGAAAAAAACGCGATAATACCTGCGGTTACTCCCCCATATAGAATACACCATTCGGGTGAGATCAAATAAAAAACTGGACCAAGAATTGTTCCTAAAATCACAGAAGTTCCGATAGCTATATTTTTCATGGATCCTAATAACATACAAAAAAAGTAAATGGGATTAACGATAGCTAAACCTATCATCATGTCTTTGCTTAAATAATCGGAAACTAAGTAACCTAAAATTGTAGAGAAAATTGCTATGGACCAAGTAGCTGTTCCAATACCCATCCAAAAGTCTATTCTATAATTCTCATTAATAGTTCTATAATCTTTTTTCATTATCAACCATGAAGAAACTGCAAGAAAATGACATGATATATAATATTTCCATTTAGGTTGTTTTTTACTTTTTAATAACGGAAACATAGAAACTGCCATTGGAAATAAACGGGCATTTACTAACCAAACTGCAATAAAAATATTTACTAAAGAGGCGCCGACCAAAAAAGATTCGGCCATTACTAATTGACCAGGTAAAGCATAAGTGAAAAATGTAGAAGAAACGCTTTGCTGAAAATTAAAACCAATATTTTTTAATAGAGCCCCAATGGCTAAAAAACTACAACCAAGAGCAATTGCGGGACTGTCAACTGATCGAACTGATAATAAGCCTTTTAAATAAAATCCAGATCTTATCATTAACCGCCAAGAAATAATCTCCCAACGTCAGGATTTTTAAGTAAATCATTTCCTTTACCAACTATTGCAGTTTGTCCGGAAACTAAAACGTAACCAATATCTGCAAATTCTAGTCCTTTTTTCGCATTCTGCTCGACCATTATGATAGTTTTCTTTTCATTTTTTTGTAGATCTTCTAAAATTTCAAAAACCATTTCGATATATCTTGGTTCTAATCCAATTGACGGTTCGTCTACTAAAAGTATTGATGGGCGCATTACTAAAGCCCTTGAAATTTCAAGAAGCCTTCTTTCTCCACCCGATAATACTTTTGCAGGCTGGTTTCTTCTTTTGTTTAATCTTTCATATTTTTCCAAAACTCTTTGGGCCTCTGCGTAAGACTCCTCGGTTTTATCTTTAATGTAGCCACCCATTAATAAATTTTCTTCGACGGTCATATCTGGAAATACAGAATTGTCTTGAAGAATATAGGCTATCCCGCAACTTTTTAATTTTTGAGCTGGTGTTAGTGTAGTAATCTCGTTTCCATCGATTTCAATTTTTCCTGAGAAGATATTTGTAAAACCATAAATAGAATGAAGTATCGTAGATTTTCCTGCACCATTCGGTCCTATTAGACATAATGATTGAGCTTTATCTACCAATAAATCAAAGTTATGAAGTATTTCCATTTTACCATAACCAGCGTTTAAATTTTTAATTTGTAAATGTAAGTTAGATCCAGAAAGTTTTTGTAAATCTTTTATATCTGGTGCTTTTCCTAATACTTCATATTGATTTGCCATTATTGTGCTCCTAAATAAGCATCTACAACTCGCTTATCATTTTTAATTTGATCTGGTGAGCCTTCAGCTAAAAGTTTGCCATGAGCTAAACAAAAAATACTTTGAGCTAAACTCATTATAACTTTCATATTATGCTCTATTACTAATAGAGTAATTCCATAATCTTTATTAACCTTTATAAGTCTATCTATAATTCCATTTATTAAGGTTGGGTTAATACCTGCTGTAGGTTCATCTAATAATAGCATTTTAGGCTCATTCATTAATGCCATTGCTAATTCTAAAAGTTTTTGCTGACCAAATGATAAATCTCCTCCTCTTAAATTTCTTTTTTGATAAAGTCCTACAAAGTTTAAAAGGTTTTCTGCTTTTTCGGTAAGCTCAGAAGGTATTTTTGCAAATATAAAGCCTGAGTCACTAGCCTTATGGCTAATTAACATATTTTCTACGCAATTAAGTTTAGAATAAATTCTTGTTTGCTGAAATGTTCTTAATAATCCCAGTTTAGCTACTGCAGGTACAGGCATTTCTGAAACCTCGGTATTATTAAAAACGATAGAACCTTGGTCAATTGGATGAGTTCCAACAATTGAATTAAATAACGTTGTTTTGCCAGAACCGTTTGGTCCAATTAAACCAACTATTGATCCTTGCTCCACAGAAACAGAAATATCTACATTGGCTTTCACTCCTCCAAAAGATTTACTAACATTTTTTACTTCTAAAAGACTCATTTTAGTTCCACCTGTGATTTACGGTCTTTTTCATCTATAACTTCTCCAAATCTTTCAGGGTATTTTTCTCTTAACCAACCCATTAATCCTTCCGGGAAATAGATTACAATTACAACAATCAAAACTCCTAAGGCAACATATTGCCAACCTAATATAAAAGTCCAAAGACCTTCTTTGAAGAAATGGAATAAAGTTGCACCAATAATTGGTCCCCACAAAGTTCCTTTTCCACCAAGTATTGCCATTAAAACCATAAACACTCCCATCTCTCTTCCATCAAATGCAACATCCGTTGAATCTATATATCCGATTAATCCACCCATGATTCCACCAGCTAGACCACAGAAAAATGCAGATACCATCCAACCAACAATTTTATATTTCATTGTTTGAATACCCATTGCTTCTGCTTTATCTTCGTTATCTCTTATCGCATTTAAAATTAATCTAAATCTAGAACCGTAAATATATTTTACAAAAATAAATGCTAAAACTAATACAATAAAACTTGTAAAGTAGAAAAATTTCCCTCTTGCTTCAGGATCAACTATTTCTGCAGGAAAAGGTGGTGTGGTGAAACCTTGACCAGCTCCAATAATTTCTATCCCTCCAGCAATTTCACCTGCTGCAATCCCTAAACCTAAAGTACAAATAGCAAAGTAATGACCTCTTAAACCTAAAATAGCATAACCTATGGCGCCAGCGACTAATGCTGGAATAATAGCTGCAACTAATAAACCAACACCTATTCCTTGAAAATATTGTGCTGTCGTATGGACGAATGTTTTTTCTCCACCGCTCTCTGTCCATTCTGCTAATGGAAAAAACATACCCACTTGAACTGATGCAGTTAAGTACATTCCAAGACCATAGAAAAGGATATTTCCAAAACTATTGTAGCCCATTTCTCCACCTTGTAAATTCCAAGTCATCGCCAGTACAATCAAGACACAAAGATATGTAAGCTGAACTTTAAAAGCAGAGAATAAATACGGCGCAGCTAAGCCTAAGATAATCAGGCCAGAATATAAAATTAAATCTTTTTGTTTTACTTTTTCCATTTATTTTAAATACTCCCTTTTCTTTGAAAGTTTAAATCTTCTGTACACTAATATAAAGACTAGCAGCATAAATACTGCACCAATCCTAAATTCTGTTCCTAAAATATAATCAGCAAACTCTTCAAATAATCCTAATCCCATTCCTGAAACGGCTACGGCAGGTAAATTTCCCAGACCAGCCACAATAACAATCATGAAAGATCTAACTGTGTAAGGAAGTCCTACGTAAGGATGAAGAGTAAGAGTGATTGAGATTAGAGCACCTGCAATACCACACAACGCAGCATTAATTCCAAAAGTTGCGGCATAAACTTTTTCGGTATCTACACCAAGAATTTTTGCAGCTCTAGCATTTTGTGCTGTTGCTCTTATGGCTCGTCCAAGTTTAGATTTTTTCATATAAATAACCAAAGCTACTGCGTATGCTAAGCTTACAAAAGCAGAGAATATTTTTGAATTTGGTAGGGTAACTGAATTATCAAATAACATTGTTGTTCCATATTCAGACTGCGCCACAACTACGTCTGCACCAAAAATAAAATTCATTAACTGTTGAAATACAATTGCGATACCGAAAGTTGCTAAAATTGAAATAAATAAGTCTCGATCCACAACTTTATTAATTACTAATTTATAAAGTGCCCAACCAACAAAATACATTATAATTGGAGAAACAATAACTCCCCAAGCTGGATGGATTCCAGCAAGATACATAGTATATGCTATATAACCTCCGAGTATTACTAAATCACCTTGCGCAATATTAATAATATTCATTACTCCCCACTGGAGTGCCATTCCGTAGGCAATTAGTGCAAATAAAATTCCTAATAGAATTCCGTCCAATGAAGCTTGGACCATTAACATTGGAACTTGAAAAATCAAAAAATCCATAAAACCTTTTAAAAAAAATGCCCCCTAAAATTTAGGGGGCATTTAATAATATACTTAAAGAGTATTAACCTCTTTCAGACCATTTAGGGATCGGATGAAAGAATTTGTCTGAAGCCCATTTTGTTGGAGCAACAACTTTATTCTCACACGTATCACCTTTACATCTTACTTGGAACAAAATCATTGGCTTAGCAACGTTTTGACCGCCAGGACCAAATTTAATGTTTCCATAGAAAGTTTGCATGTCTGTAGCTTTTAAAGCATCTCTAACTTTGTCTCTGTCAAAAGAATTTGCTCTTTCGAACGCATCTTTGAACACTAGTAAAGCGGCAGATGACTCAGCTGATTGGTAAGGCGGAGCATAACCAAATTCTTTTTTAAAGTCTTTGTCATACTTCTTACCACCACCAAAGAATTTATCTTTGTAGCTTAAGTTTTTATGCCATTGAGAAGCGCACAATGCATATTCTGATTTCTTTCCGTGTTGTTTAGAAAGTTTTGCAGCATCACAGTGTGTCATCGCTAACATTGGAACATCAACTTTCATTTCAGAAATTTGTCTGATTGCAGTTAATGCACCTTTTGTATGCCCTGATACTACTAGTACATCTGGCTTAGTAGCTTTTACTTTTGCCAATGTAGCAGCCATATCATTTAGCTCTTTTGGTAATTTGTCATCAATGATGATTTTAGATCCTGTTCTTTTTGCAGCATCTAAGATTCCAAGTCTCACGTCTTGTGAGAAAGCATCTTGTTCAAATGCTTGTGCGATTTTAACACCTTTTCCACCATTTTTTTCGACTGCAAGATCGATCGCTACTTCAAGGTATTGGTTAGCTGGTGATAACACCGCGAACAAATATTTGTATCCTTTTGTAAATAAAGATCTTGATGCACCGTTTGCTTCAACCATAGGAATTTTATATTTCTCGGTTACTGGTGCAATGGCTTTCGTTAAACCTGAACTGTATGGTCCAAGCATATAATGAACGCCGTCTTGTTTGATTAGTCTTTCAGCTAACTGTGCAGCTCTTTTAGGATTTGATTCATCATCGTAATAGATGATCTCAAATTTATAACTTTTTCCTCCAACTTTAACGCCACCCATGCTGTTAATTCTATCAACAGCCATGTTGTAACCGTTTTGAGTATGAACTCCGTTAGAAGAATATTTTCCTGTAAGAGATATCGCAGAACCTAACACGATCATATCTCCTTCAACTTTTGCAAAAGATGAAGTGATACTTGTTAATGTTAGAGTTAAAGCTGAAATAAATGTAATAAATAGTTTTGCTATTTTATTCATTTGTTTCCTCCCATTAATTAATTAATTATTTGATTTATTTAAGCAACTTTTGAGTTTTTAGACAACAGGTTAAAATGTAAAATTTAAGTTTTAATTCCAATAATTATCGCGATGATAATTAAGACACACGCTGAGATTGTATTTAAAAGTCTCGGGTTGCCCTTTAACCAAATTGAAATTTTTCTTGCTGCTAATCCATACATCATGAGACTTAAAAAATCTAAAAATACCCAAGTGAAAGTTAAAATTAAAAATTGAGAAATAATATTATTTTCAAAATTAATAAATTGTATAAAAACTGTTCCAAAAGTAACTAAAGCTTTTGGACTTAATCCCGCTACTAAAAATCCATCTCTGTACATAGCTAGATTACTTTTTTTAATTTTATTTTTTTTTCCAAGCCCTTTAACTTTTAAAGTAAAAGTTTCATAGGCTAAGTACATAATGTAGGAAATCCCTGCCCATTTTAAATAAACGAAAATACTTGGATTATCTATAAGTAAAGTGCCTATAACAAATGTTACTAAAGTAGCCTGAACAGCATTAGCAGATACATCTCCGCAAGCAGTCCAAATAGATTTTTTCAATCCATAATTAATAGTATTTGTAACTATTACGACCCTTGGTGGTCCTGGTGTGATAAAAAGAAACAGTAACAATTGAACATAAATAAAGTAGTTTTCAGGAAACATAATTAAACTATATATTTTTTGATGAAAAAAAGAAGTCTTATTCCAGAAACAAGAGTTAAAAATCCAGAACCAAAAAAATATAATGAAGATTGGATAATTTGGGCGGGTTGGGCAGACCGTATTACATTTGAAGAAATAGAAAAAAAAACAGGAAAAAATGAATCTCAGGTTATAAAAATTATGAGAAAAAATCTGAAACCTAGTTCATTTAGGTTGTGGAGGAAAAGAGTTCACAAGACAAGTATAAAACATAGAAAAAAATTTAAACTTGAAAGAAAGAAAATGAGAGAAAAAATTAGAATTAGTGATATATATTAGTTATGAAAAAAGTTGTTATGTACACTGGTAACCCTTGCCCATATTGCGTTTATGCAAGAGCACTACTTGACTCAAAAAAAATTCCTTACCAAGAAATAAATGTTTGGGAAGACGAAAGTAAAAGAGCAGAAATGTTAAAAAAAAGTGGAGGAAGAACCTCTGTACCACAAATTTTCATAGGTGATCATCACGTTGGTGGTAATGCTGAATTACAGGCTGCTAACAAAAGTGGCGAGTTAGATAAATTATTAGCCTAAATTTCCAAGTATCGGTATAGCTTCCAGTATAAAATAACCTAGCGCTTGCAATTTATTAGTAAGAATTAGTATTCCGGTAATTAATAAAATTACTCCTCCAGTAACAGATACGATTTTAATATTTTTTCTAAAATTTTTAGAAAATGCTAAGAATTTGGAAATACCATAACCAGACAAGATAAAAGGTATTGCTAAACCTAAAGAATAAAAGCTTAATAATAAAATTCCTTTTCCTATACTGCTTTCAACAGCAGCAAGTGTTAGGATTGATCCAAGGACAGGTCCAATACACGGTGTCCAACCAAAGCCAAAAGCTGCACCCACGAGAACTGGAAAAAATAAGTTATTTGAGTAGTTTTTTGTCTGAAATCTTTTTTCTTGATTTAAAAAATTAAGGTTTAAAATACCTATTAGTTGAAGAGAAAAAATTATTATTATAATTCCTGCAATTATTCTTAGAGTATTCGAGTTTTCTAGCAATATATTTCCGATTAAAGATGCCGTAGCACCAAAACTAATAAATACGAGTGAGAAGCCTAAAGAAAATAAAACTGTTTTTAAAATAATTTTTTTTTGTTTTTCGACTATATCCCCAAGACTTTCTCCAGAAATATATGAAATGTAACCAGGTATTAAAGGCAAAACACATGGAGATAAGAAACTAATAAAGCCTGCACCAAAAGCTAAGAAAGATTTAATTAACATAATATAATGATACTATTAATATGATGATTATAAAATATTTAAGCTTTCTGCTAGGTCTTATTTGGTCCTACTCTTTCATTAGGACGCAGTCTATTTTCAGTAAAAAAACAGCAATTTTATTTAAAGTCTTTATTTCTAAAGTTTCTTGGATAACATTCATTTTAGCTTGCTATTTTGGATACAAAAATTTTAGTTTTAAGGCAACTTTAATAGGAATTGGTATATCTATTATTATAGTTCATTTAATGTTTTATTTTTCAAAAAAGTTTTTAGAAAACAGGTTTGGTGCAGATAAATTAGAAAAATCAAAAACTGTTTTGGAGTATTCTCTTATTTTTTTTATTGTTTATTTTATTATTTTTTAGGCTTAAATATTAAGCAAAGACCGTTGTTACAGAACCTTTTTCCTGTGGGTTTGGGCCCATCATCAAATAAATGCCCGTGATGACCACCACATTTTTTACAGTGATATTCTGTTCTTTCGTAACCAATGTGGGTATCTGTTTTGGTTTCAAAAACATCCGGCAGAGAAGAAAAAAAAGATGGCCAACCAGAGCCACTTTCGTACTTCATTGTTGAACTAAAAAGTTTTACTCCACACCCAGCACAATGATAATCGCCTTCCCTTTTTTCCTGATTTAAGTGGCTAGATCCAGGGGCTTCTGTACCTTCTTCTTTTAAAATATAATTTTGCTCAGGAGTTAAATCACTGTTCCATTTATTGCTCATTACAACACATTATATCATTTTTACTGTGTTAAAAATGGAGCAAATTGTTATTGACTTTGTCATGTTAAATCTAATATAATTTTAGAATTAGCGCTGATTTAAGACAAATTGCGAGCGCTTTAAAAATCCGCTAAAGCGTTAAATCTTTCGAGACCACCGCTTTAGTCGGTGGTTTTTTTTTGAGATAGTCTCAAATTAAAACTGGGCATTTGAACTGTATTGTACGCCTGACATTTCGTCGAAGTACTAAAAAAGGAGAAAAAAAATGGGAAATAAAATAAAAAATCCAGAAACTATTGGTTTGCATGGAGGAGAATATAGAAGTGATCCTGCTACTACATCAGTAGCTGTTCCAATATATCAAACAACTTCATATCAATTTAAGGATACAAAAACGGCAGCAAACTTGTTTGGATTGAAAGAGTTTGGAAATATTTATACGAGAATAAATAATCCAACTTGCGATATTCTAGAAAAAAGAGTTGCAGCACTTGAAGGTGGATTAGCTGCAGTAGCGGTTGGTTCAGGCCAAGCTGCCTCTGCATTCTGCGTTCAAAATGTCTGTCAGGCAGGAGATAATATTGTCTCTTCAACTGACTTATATGGTGGAACAGTAAACCTTTTTAAAAATACTTTGCGTATGCAAGGTATTGAAGTTAGATTTGCTGACCCTAAAGATCCTAAAAATTTCGAAAAACTAACAGATGAGAAAACAAGAGCTTACTACGGTGAGTCTTGTCCAAATCCTTCTCTTAGAATTTTTCCAATTAAGGAAGTTGCAGATATTGGGAGAAAGCACGGTGTACCATTAATTATTGATAATACCGCAGCTCCAGTTATTTGCAGACCATTAGAACATGGCGCAGCAATTGTGATGCACTCTTTAACAAAATATATTGGAGGTCATGGAACAACAATTGGTGGAATTATTGTTGATGGAGGAAACTTTGATTGGGCAGCGAATCCTAAGAGACAACCTTTGTTTAATGAACCAGACCCAAGTTATAATGGAGCAATTTGGGGAAGAGATGTTCCAAAAATGACAGGAGCAAATGTTGCGTTTGCAATTAGAGCTCGTGTTGTTTTACTTAGAGATCTTGGAGCACCTTTATCACCTTTCAACGCTTTCCAAATAATCCAAGGATTAGAAACTGTAGCTATAAGAATGAAGCAACACTGTGCTAACGCAGAAAAAGTTGTTAAATTTTTAGAGACACAAAAGAAAGTTAAGAATGTTATCTATCCTACAAATCACCAAGGTGAAATAAGAGACAGAGCAAAAAGATATATGAAGGGTGGTTATGGTTCTTTAGTTGGAATGGACTTAGGTAGTTTAGAGGCTGGGTCAAAATTTATAGACAACCTTAAGCTTCTATATCACGTTGCTAACATTGGAGATGCGAGAAGTTTAGCAATACATCCTGCATCTACTACTCACGGTCAGCTAAACGAAAAACAATTAACTGAAGCTGGGGTTACACCTGGATATGTAAGACTTTCTATCGGTATTGAACATCCTGATGATATTATTGCCGATATCGAACAAGCATTAGCAGCATAAAAAAATTCTTTTTAGTACGTCAAGTAGCACACTTGACGTACTAATTCTTTAATCTACAAACATATTATGCTCAAAGTTCTAAAACTGTTTGTAATTATTTTTTTTATTAATCAAGGCTCAGCAAAAGCAGATTTTGTTAAACCAAATAGCGACATCAAGCCTGATGAAGTAATAAAAATTCAACTAAAAAGTTTAATGAAAAATGATGTCCCTTCAAAAGATAATGGGATTAAACAAACGTGGGAGTTTGCTCACCCAAGTAATCAACGATTTACTGGTCCATTGGATAATTTTACAAAAATGATAAAGGGTGACTCTTATAAAATGTTAATTGGTCATATTGGCCATGAAATTTCTGAAATAGATAATGACAACAAAAGAGCCTTGTATGAGGTAATTATCTTGGGACCAGAAAAAAAATACTTCAAATTTAGATGGCAGGTTGAAAAGTTTTTAGAAGATGGTCCATTGAAAAATTGTTGGCTAACTACGGTGGTTTCTCAGCCAATTCCAATGGGATCTTCAACCTAAATTTACTAGATGAAATCAATATTTTTTGGTAATTTTAAATTGTGAAAAAGAAATACTCCATATACAGTTTAGTAAAAAATTCTCTCTCAGATAATCAAAATTGGAAAAAGATGTGGCGTAATCCAGAGCCTAGAAAATTCTATGATGTAATTATTGTTGGTGGTGGAGGACATGGTCTTGGTACAGCTTATTATCTTGCAAAAGAACATGGTCTTAAAAATATTGCAGTTATTGAGAAAGGCTGGTTGGGTGGAGGTAATACAGGTCGTAACACAACAATTATAAGATCAAATTATCTTTGGGATGAAAGTGCACATTTATATGAGCATTCATTAAAACTTTGGGAAAATTTATCTTCAGAATTAAATTACAACATTATGTTTAGCCAAAGAGGTGTTTTAAATCTTGCTCACAATGAGCATGATGTTAAGGAAATTAGAAGAAGAGTAAGTGCAAATAAATTAAATGGTATCGACTCTGAATGGGTTGACCCTCATCAAATAAAAAAATTAGTTCCGATTATGAATACTGAAAATTGTAGATACCCTGTCTTAGGGGCTTCTTATCAACCACGAGCTGGTGTTGCACGTCACGATGCAGTTGCTTGGGGCTATGCGATGAGAGCGGATGAATTAGGAGTAGATATAATACAAAATTGTGAAGTTAAAAAAATAAGAACAGCTAAAGGAAAAGTACAGGGTGTTGAAACATCTAAAGGTTTTATTAGATCAAACAGAGTTGGTGTGGTTGCTTCTGGTCACACAAGTGTTTTAGCAGCAAGTGCCGGAATTAAATTACCACTTCAAAGTAAAGCTCTGCAAGCATTAGTGTCTGAACCAATTAAACCTGTGATCAATACAGTTGTTATGTCGAACGCTGTTCACGCTTATGTAAGTCAATCTGATAAAGGTGAACTTGTTATTGGTGCAGGAACTGATGGATATAATTCTTATACACAAAGAGGTGGGTATAATATTATTGAAGATACGATCAGAGCAATAGTTGAGCTCTATCCGATCTTTGGAAAAATGAAAATGCTCAGACAATGGGGTGGCATTGTAGATATAACTCCAGATGCAAGTCCAATACTTAGTAAATGTGAAGTAGAAGGATTGTATTTTAATTGTGGGTGGGGCACAGGCGGTTTTAAAGCAACACCAGGAAGTGCAAATGTTTTTGCACATACAATAGCAAAAAATAAAGCTCATAAGATTAATGCGCCATTTAGTGTAGATCGATTTGTAAGTGGTCGATTAGTTGATGAGCACGGAGCTGCAGCTGTAGCACATTAAATGTTTACTATAAGATGTCCTTATTGCGGAGAAAGAGATCAATCTGAATTCTCTAATGGTGGTGAAGCTCACGTAGCAAGACCCAAAGACCCTGAACAAATAAGTGATAGAGAGTGGTCTGAATATGTTTTCATTCGCGCAAATCCAAAAGGAATTTATTACGAACGTTGGGTTCATACTCATGGATGTAAAAAATGGTTTAATGCAGTAAGAAACACTTCAACGGATGAAATATTAAAAGTTTATAAAATGGGAGAGGCCCCTCCTCCATTAAAAGAATTTAAAAATACAATAAAAACACCATCTGGAGAACCAGATGTTGGTTCAGGTAATTTTTCGGTGAAAAAACCATGAAAAAAATTATAACTCTTTTTTTAATCACATTTTTTTTCTCTTTATTCACTGGAAATACAAACGCAGAAAAATCTAATAAAGTAGAGACTATTAAAGTCACGAGCGATGAAGTTTCTGATCAATTAGAAAAGCTTTTGGAGCTTTATAAAGATGGCGTAATTTCTGGATATGAATATGAAAGGGAAAAAAAGAAATTACTAAAGTAGAAAATATGACTGAAAGTAAAATATATTTTAAATTTGATGGAAAAAAATATGCTGGTAATCAGGGAGATACTATTGCCGCTGCTTTATTAAGAAATAACGTAAGATTAATTGGGCGAAGTTTTAAATATCATAGACCAAGAGGTATTTATACATGTGGAATTGAAGAGCCTAATGCATTAGTTCAAATTATAAATGAACATAATGAACCTAACGTTAGAGCAACTGTAAAAAAAATCTACGAGGGAATGATTGTTAAAAGCCAAAACCGTTGGCCTTCATTAAAAACAGATTTAGGCTCAATAAATAATATTTTATCACCAATATTTTCTGCAGGTTTTTATTACAAAACTTTTATGGGACCTAAAGGATTTTGGAAAAATGTATATGAGCCTTTAATTAGAAGAACAGCTGGATTAGGAAAGCCTCCGAAAGAGTTTAAATCAAAAAGTATACATCAACATCATAACGTCGACGTCATTATCGTTGGTGGAGGTTTAAGTGGTCTTCTGGCAGCCAGAAAATTTGCAGGTACAAATTATGATGTTTTATTGGTTGAAAGAGAAGATGCTTTTGGCGGTGTTTTAAAAAATGCTAATAAAATAAAATCTATCAACGACCAACCAGCAGATGAATGGTTAGAAAAAACTGAAAGATTAATTAGGAATTCAAATAATATTAAGATATTAAAAAATACTTTGGTCACCACATATAATTTCAGTGATCATCTCATTGCACTAGAGGATAAAAATGTTGGAAAGCCTCAAGATAACGAAAAACCAGAGTTAGTTTTACATAAAATTAGAACTAAACATACGATTTTAGCTAACGGACATATTGAAAGATTTATTACATTTAGAAATAACGATTTACCTGGGGTGATGCTTGCAGCATCTTTTGAAAAATATTTAAATAGATACGGTTTTGTTCCTGATGAAAGCCCTGTTATTTTTACAAATAATTCATCAACCTATAGTCTGTTAAAGTCTCTTACAGATCTAGGTCACAAGCCAAAAGCTTATGTAGATATAAGAGACCAAAAAAATATTGAAAAACAAACTTTAGAACTTCTAGAAAAATTTAATATCCCTTTCTATCCAAAATCTGAGGTTGAAGGTTGCGAAGGACAAAAAGAAGTTAAAAAAGTTTCTATAAGAACTAAGAAAAACCAAATTACTAAAATCAAAACATCCATGCTCTGTGTATCAGGTGGATTTAATCCAGATATTCATTTATTTACTCAATCTAAAGGTCTTTTAAAATGGGACAAAGACCATTTAACTTTTAAACCAGATAGAATTTTCCAAAAAACAATTACTCTTGGATCTGTAAGCGGTAACTTTAGCTACGAAAAACTTTTAGTCGAAGTTGAAAAAAAATTAAGTGAATTTCAAGGTCTAAATGAACTCGAAGTAAAGTTTGAAATTAACGGGCCTGAAAAATTTCAAATTAAAGAGCTTTGGGAAACTAAACACGAAAAAAAATCACTATGGTCTAAATCATTTATCGATCTTCAAAATGATGTAACTACAAAAGACTTAAGACAAGCAGTTAATGAAGGCTTTAATAGAATTGAACATTTAAAAAGATTTACAACAAATAGTATGGGAACTGACCAGGGAAAAATAAGTAGTATTAATGCGCTTGGAATTGTTTCAAAGATTTTAAAGAAAGATATCTCTGAAGTTGGAACAACAACCTATAGACCTCCTTACAGTCCTGTTAATTTTTCTGCCATTGCTGGAAGAAGTACATACGAATTTTATGATCCAGTGAGAAAAACACCATTGCATTCTTGGCATATAAATCAAAACGCTGTTTTTGAAAATGTTGGGCAGTGGAAAAGACCTTGGTACTTCAAAAAATCTGAAGATGAAACTATGCTTCAGGCTGTTCAGAGAGAAGCTGAACAAGTTAGAAAGACGGCTGGGATTTTAGATGGATCTACACTTGGTAAAATTGAAATCAAAGGCAAGGATGCTCTGACTTTTGTAAATTTAATGTACACAAATAGTTTTACAAAAATGAAACCTAAGACAGGAAGATATGCTCTTATGTTAGGAGAAGATGGAATGATTAAAGATGATGGAATTGTTTGTAAAATAAATGATCAACATTTTATAGTCACAACAACAACTGGTAATGCTGCGAGTGTTTTAGCTCACATGGAAGAATACGCACAAACCGAGTGGCCAAATTTAAATCTGTATATAAATTCAATTACAGAACAATTTGCTACGTTTAATCTTAGCGGACCAAAATCAAGGGTAATAATGAGCAGAGTTTTTAATGATATCGATTTTTCAAATGACCAGTTTCCATTTATGAGCTTTGATAATTTTAAATATTTAGATACAGAAATTAGAATTTTGCGAGCAAGTTTTACAGGAGAATTAGGATATGAAATCTACGTTCCACCAAGTCATGCTTTAAAACTTTGGCAGAAATTTTTTATATCTAGCAGAGATTTTGATTTAGTCCCTTACGGAACAGAAACTATGCATCTTTTAAGAGCCGAAAAAGGATACATCATCGTTGGTCAGGATACAGATGGAACTGTAACTCCACTTGATCTGAATTTAAACTGGATGATTGGTAAAAAGAAAAAGGACTTTATTGGTAAAAGATCATTGACCAGAACTGATATTGTAAGAGAAACTAGAAAACAACTCGTTGGACTTGTTCCTGTTGATAAAACTTTAGGAATTGAAGAAGGTCAGCATGTTATCGAACAAAAAGATTTATCCTTACCAATTAAAAACCCTGTAGATATGCTTGGCCATGTAACATCGAGTTATTTTAGTCCTAATTTAAATCATTCAGTAGCTATGGCTCTCATAAGAGGTGGTAAAAGAAAAATTGGTAGCCGTCTTTTTGTTTCAACAGAGAATTTAAATACCATAGCTGTTGAAGTAGTCGAACCTAATTTTATTGATCCTAAAAACGAAAGGATGATGTTATGACAACATTAACATACAAAGATGGTATTGAAATAAACCAAGTTACACGTCAGCAAATTACTTTAAGGGGTAAAGGCGATGGAGCTTTTGCATTTGCTGTTAATAAAGAAGTCTCACTTCTTCCACCTTCGGATAACTTAAGAATGGTTGATAATGATCGTTTTATTTTTGCTAAACAATCTTTTGACCAATGGGTATTGATTGCAAAGAATAAAGAGGAAGATCAAGAAGTATTAAGAATGGTTTCTGAAATAAATAAAAATGGTGAAATGCTTGCTTCTAATTTCTCGGAAGGTCAGTCTTATTTTGAAATTAGTGGTGAAGATAAAGACCACTATTTAAATAAATTAACCCACTTTGATTTTAGAGATAAAAAGTTTCCAGCGTCAACAATGGTGCAAACTTTAGTAGCTAGAATTGATTGCTGTATATATAAACTTGAAGAAAAATATTTAATAACTTGTGGTAAATCATTTGAAGATTATCTTAAGAATCGTCTAATAGATGCTTTAGAATTATAGAAATTTATGATTTAATTAAAAATGCCCAAAATTAGAAAACCAGCATCAATTGAAAAAGGTTTAGAGGAAGTTATCCAAATTCTTAGCGAAGATGAAATTGTGAATGCTATAGGAAAAAGTTCATCATATTTGAGAAAATGTAGTGACCCAGAACAAAATTATTGGATTAATCATGATGAATTTTTTAAACTTGATCAAGCATGTATAATGAAAAATAAAGCACCTCCACTTCTAGACGTTTACGAGTATATGATATCAAAAGAAATGGATTTAATTGATTTTGGTAAAATAGAGTCTTTAGATGAGGTCTTAGTAAGATTTAACATATTACATGGAAAATTAATTGAAAAAATAAAAGAAGCTCAAGATCCAAAAAGTGATAAAGGACAAGAAATTTCTGACCTAGAAAAAAAAGATATACTTAAAGCTGTTAGAGATTTAGAAAATAAAATTCTAAAAGTAAAAACAATAATAGATAAATAATTTTAAGATAAGAAGCCTATAAAGTAATTAAATAAAATTAAAATACTTAATATCAATATAGATATTTTTGATACATCCAAAGTGTCAATAATATAATGTTTTTTATGAGTTTTTTTAGTTATTTGTGCTTTTTTTAATTCTTTAAAAACGAAGTAAGTTCTAATAATTAAAATTAGTAAAACGATATCTGCAAAATAAGAACTTAAAATATTTGAAGATAAACTATAATTGTAAAGTCCGTGAAACATTACTGGTACGAAAAGAGCTAAAAAAATATTTAAGAAATTGTGTTTTTTTTCAAAAATTGAAAGTGTTATTAGAAAGCCCATCAGAATTCCACATAACGTATGCATTGGAACAGCTGAAAAGGCTCTAACAATTGCCATCGTAAATGAAGGTTCTTTGTAATATTTTAATACATAATCAATATTTTCAATTGCTGCGAAACCTAGTGAGGCTGCTACTCCATAAATTATAGCATCCATTGGTTCATCAAATTCATCGTGCCTAGCACAATAAAAAACTAATACTAGAAATTTAAAAAATTCTTCTAGAAAAGCAGCTCTTATAAAAGAGTCATAAAAAAAATAGGTTTCACCCCTAAAATTTTTTTGACCAAAATTATCTAAAACTGGAATTATATAATCAATTGCTAAAACAGTAGAACAGCCTAAAATGAAAGTTAAAAAAACTACACCTTTTGGCTCAGGAAATTTATCTTTTTTGTAAATATATATTAAAATTAAAATTACTGGTAGTAGAGCTGAACATATGTAAAGAAAATACATATTTTATATAATAATTTATTTTCTTCTTTTTGGTTTGGATTTATTTTTTTTTCCAACAAATGAAAATAGTAGAAGAAAAGGAGCTAAAAGAATCCACCAGAATTTAGCTAGTAAAGGTAGAAACTTTGCGAATGCTCCTGCTTTGGCTAAAGCCTTAACTCCAAGACTTCCAGCAACCAAACCGCCAAGACCAACTGCGGCTATCCTATCTCCTGATTTATAATCTGAATGCTTACTTCCATCACCAAATAAAACACTTTCCCCAAATTCTTTTGAAAACTTAGCGGTATCTAATAAGTTAGTATCTTTATTTATATTTACTACATAAGAATTATCAATATGACCTCTTCTACCAAGAGCTATACTTCTATTTTCCATTGTTTTTCCTCCATCACTCCAAGAAACCTCATAAGAATAAAAAACAAGTTTACTTTTTTCATCAAAAGTAGGTTTATAAATCCATTTGATGTCCGTTGTATAAGATAATCCTTGTGATTTTAAATACTCTTCATTTAATTTTGCAATTTTTTTCATCTCATCCATTAAATCTTGACTTTTAACTTTTTTCCAATCATCAATTTTTACGTAACCATTATCGGCATATTCAACAAAAATATTATATCCATCACCTTTAATATATAACACTGTGTTTTCGTCTGCTGGTATACCCCAAGCCCAGTAACTAAATTGATTGATGTCATTAAAATTATTAAGAAAAATCTCATTAGCTATAATATGTATTTCGGCATTTGCCTTTTTAATTTTATAAAAAAATTCTTTTGGCTCACTTAAATTTTGCCAATTTAATGTTTCTATCTGTGATCTAAATTTTTCTATATCTTCGATTTTTTTCTTGTCTAAAGATAATAAGTTAGTATTGAAAAAAAATAAAAATATAATAACTAAGTAATAGTTTATTTTTATTTTCACTTACTCTTTTTTGTTTTTTTTCTTGATTTTGTTCGATACTGTTCTGGCAATGTATCATCCTCGGATTGTCTTAAACCTGCACCACCTGACTCACCTAATTTTTGAATAACAAAACCTATACCACCTAAAATAATCGGAGAAAAACGAGAAGCTTCTCCTAAAAAGTAAGTCAAATTATAACCTAACCAGGACGAAACAAAATCTATAATTGCTGCAGCATAAAATATTAAAGCAATAAATTCCATTATATTCAATTAAAATTGATTTTTAATTGTTTGTCTACAACAAATAAAAGCTGTGAATGTTGTGAAATTATACAACTAATTTAAGAAATTACATGGTATCATATAAAATGGTACAAAATAAATTTAATATTTCATTTATTACAAAAAAATTCAAAAAATCAAATAACTACAATGCATCTGCTGATTTAATGATGTTAGAGGGTGATACGCTGAAAGTAATTAAAAAAATTCCAAATAAAAAAGTTAAATTAATAATCACCTCTCCACCATATAATTTAGAAAAGGAGTATGAAAAAAAACAATCTCTTGAAGATTATCTAAATAAAATGTCTCCATATATTAAAGAGTTTTATAGAGTTTTAAAAAACGATGGTTCAATATGCTGGCAAGTTGGTAGTTATGTAAATAAATCAGAAGTATTTCCCCTAGATATATTTTATTATAAAATGTTTAAAGCGTCAGGTTTTAAATTAAGAAATAGAATTATTTGGCATTTTAACCACGGGCTTCACTCTAGCAAAAGATTATCTGGCAGATATGAAACTTTGTTATGGTTTACAAAATCAGATAATTATACTTTTAATTTGGATAAAATTAGAGTTCCTTCAAAATATCCTGGAAAAAGAAAGAAAAATTATATTGCAAAAAATAAAAAAGTTTCTGGGAAACCTTCGGGGAACCCTCTTGGAAAAAATCCATCCGATTATTGGGAAATCATGACAAATGAATGGGAATTAGGTTTTTGGGACATACCCAATGTTAAAGCTCATCATCCTGAGAAAACATTACATCCTTGTCAATTTCCAATAGAATTAGTTGAAAGATGTATTTTTGGTTTTACAAACGAAAAAGATTTGGTTTTAGATCCTTATTCGGGCACTGGCTCAGCAATATTAGCTGCACTTAAAAATAATAGAAGATCTATTGGCTGCGAAATAAAAAAAAAATATATAAAGATTGCATTAGACAGAGTTAAAAAGTTAGAGGAAGGTAAACTGCCTTATAGGAAATTTGGCAAACCCATTCATATTCCATCAGGTAAAGAAAAGGTTGCTCAAATACCAAGGGAATGGGTGAAAAAAAATTATAATTTCAATTTTTAATTCACCTTGTTTTACCACGTATCATTTGATTTATTCAAATCACTTCTTGATAATAATCGATTTTTAGAAATTTTTTCTCGATTATTTTCTCTATATTTTTTTTGCATTGCTTTAACTTTTTCTGGATTATTTTCTATCCATTTTTTGTAAGAAGCTTTAATTTTTTCTTTATTATTTTCTCTCCATTTTTTTTCCATTTCTTTAACTTTTTCTTTATTATTTTCTCTCCATTTTTTTTCCATTGCTTTAACTTTTTCTGGATTATTTTCTCTATATTTTTTTTGAGATATTTTCGTTTTTTCTGGGTTATTTTCTCTATATCTTTTGTACATTGCTTTAACTTTTTCTGGATTATTTTCTCTCCATTTTTTGTTAGAAGCTTTTATTTTTTCTTTATTATTTTCTCTCCATTTTTTTTGCATTGCTTTAACTTTTTCTGGATTATTTTCTCTATATTTTTTTTGATAAGCTTTAATTTTTTCTCTTTGTTGTGTTTTTTTTTGCTTTAAAATTGTATTTTCAATCATGGTCTTACTTTAATATTTGTCCATTCGGCATTATCTGAGTCTTTAATGCTAAATCTTTTGCTAATTAAATATTCATAATTTAAAATTTTTGGTTCCTTTTTATCTTGTATCCAAACATGTATAAAATAACTGGTTTTTTTTTCTAACAAAGTATTCCACTCGTTCCTAGATAAATAAAAAAGACCGTCCTCTTTTCCAGAAGCCTTGGCTTCAATAAAAATTATGTTCATTTTTTCATCATATGACTTGATATCATAACCTAATAAATTGTTATCAAGACTAACCCAAATAGGTTTTTTGTTTGATTTAAATTTCATTAATTTTTTTAACTCATATTCAAAACTCTTTTTTTCACCATCTCTTCCTTGATAAAGTTTTGCATCATTATTTCTCTTTCTAACAAATTGTGTTAGTTCATCCCACCACTCCATAATTAATTGTGACTCTTGACTGTCATCTATAACTTTGAAAAGTTCAGCTTCATTAAAAAGTTGAATGATATTATCATTGATGTAGTCTTTAAAAATATCCCTACCCTTTGTAATATGAAAAATATAACCAGGTGTATTTTTAATAAAAAAACTTTTAAGGATTTTCCTCAATGTATTTTTTCTGTTATCCTCTAAACGTGAAAACTCTTGTATTAATTCTTCACCTAAAGTATTAATTATTTTTTGTCCTTCAGTGTAATCTAAATTTGCATTTACACTTTCTAAAAAAGTCTTATTCTTATAGTTAAGAATATTTTTATTCTTTACAATTTCGCAAGCAGCCTCGATAGCACTTTTACTTAAATGAATTATCATTTATTTTACAAAATAATTTACTATTTCTTCTAAGTCCTTTTGAGAAATGTTATTATCAATAGGTGCCTCGCCTCTTGACTCATCAATTGACATTTGAGTTAAATCTGGATCATTTAAAAATCTTCCCATAGTATCAATTTTTGATTGCAAAGCATTTGCTACTAAAATATCTATATTTTTTCCTACCGAAGCGGGTGTTTTACATTGAAGAATATAAATATTTTTTTGATCATTATTACCTAATCTGCAAATCCTATCAATTGACTGTAAATACTGATCCGCCTGAAAACTTCTATCGATGTAGATTGCATTGTGACAAGCGTGATGTAAACTTATACCCTCAGCACACGAAGCGTAATTTGCAACTAAAGTCATACAGTCAGATTTAACATCTTTAAATTTTTTAATTTTATTTTTTCTAGTATTGAATTCGCTATCATCATCTCCCATATCAACTCCTCCATGAATAAACTCAGCATTTAAATCTCTCAACAAATAGTGACCGATAAATTCTATGTTGTGTTTAAAATAACTCCATATGATTGTTTTTTTTCCTTCTTTGGCTAATTTTCGAGCAATTCTACAAGCCTCACGAATTTTAGCACTACCACCAGAGTTCTCTTCTTCGACAAGTGCTTGGTGAATACTGCTATCAATATTATCTCCAAAAATTATGTTTCCCTCTTCCTCTTGTTTTCTAGTTACTAGTACAGGGTTACTGGATAGTTGAATTAACCGAATTATAGATCTTCGTATTTCTTTAAATTTTTTATGGACGTTTATATTAGATTTTAAACTTGCAATAAATGGGTTTAAAACCCTTGTATAAAGATCTAACTGAGGTCTGGTCATATCGACATTGATAGGTTTTACAACTGTTTTTGGTAAATCAAGTTCTCTTTTAGTTGTTCTTACCCAAAACCTTCCTCCATCATAGTCGGGCCCTGGATATAAAAATTGATACTGCGTATTTATATCACCCAAATTATTTGGCGCCGGCGTACCAGTAAGTATATCCTTTCTCACAAAATTTAAACTATGTGATAAATTTAAAACATTCTGTGATCTTTGTGCACCTTCACTCTTAATTTTATGACTTTCATCCAATACAAAGTGAACTTTATTAGCATATACAAAATTTGCTATTAGATATCCCATTGTTTCCAACTTTTCGTAATTTATAATAAAATTTTTTTTTCCAGATTGAATTTTCTTTTTAATTAACTCGTGACTACCAGTGAGCTCCACTAAACCTTCTTTTCGTAGTTCAGAATTCTCATCTAAACATTCTTCAAATCCATCTTCCCAACCAAGAAAAGCATTTTTAGGCGCTACAACAATCAAACTATTAATTGGATTATTCTTTAAATTTTTTAAAATTAGATGGGTAGCCAATGTTACAGCAGTTTTCCCAGAGCCTTGAACTGAAAAATTAGCACCATTCGAAAATTTAAGTAATGTTTTTAAATCTCTTACTTGATATTTGTTTAGTTTGATTTTATTGAAACCATATTCTTTTAATTTAGCTATATCATCAACTGTTATTTTGATTTTATAGTCATCTGAATTAATTAGGTTTGAATTCTTTATTGTCTCTTCAATTTTTTGAAAAGCTTCTTTGCTATATGTTATTGAAAATTTTTTATGATCCCTTAAACGTTTAAGTTCAACTAGAATACTTAAAAGAGATATCCATTCAACTGTTATGCTATTATTAGTTTCGTCTTTTAATGCATTATTTTGATAATTAATTAAATATCTTTTTAAATCACCCCAAACCTCATGTTTGAAATCTTCTGATTTAGAAATTTTAACAAAAAATTGACCATCGTTAAAAATCTGTTCAATGTGAATCTTCATGTATTTTTGAAAATTATTTCAACTTTGAATTTATTATTTTTTCTGACTTAGTTACAATTTTTTCTAAAGTTTTTTTGATTTCTTTTCGATCTTTTTCCGGGTATTTCATGAAATTCATTGCCTCGATTTTACCCAATGCATCTGAAGCATATTTCTTTGCAGCAGAGAAATCTTTTTTTGTAGCAATATATTCTACAGCTTTAGATATAATATCTTCATTCTTTTTTTTAATTGGGATTTGGTCCACTACTGTAATATCAATACCTTTAATACTGTCTTTTAAATCACTTAATGGATCTTTTAATGAATCTGTCTCTTTTTTTTCTTTATTTTTAATATGATGGTGTTTTTTAAAAAACTCTACTGCATCACTTATGGCTGATTTTTTTTGTAAAGCACTTAGAACAGAATAATCCCTCGTATTAAAATTTCCTGAATTTAAAGCAACCATTCTTCCAGATTTTAGAATCCAATCTTTTTCTGCTGGCTTAACACCGGCTTTATTTGCTCTATCAATAGTATCTTTCCAAATTTGTTCCTGATTTTTCACTAAACTATAATTTTTTTCATCTTTAAAATCTTCCTTAAGAGATTTTTCAACTAAAGTGATTAGCTCATACCAATTTTTAACACTTTGTTCAGGTCTTCCCATGTCTGCTGCTATCTGTTTAAATGGGATTCCAAGCTCTTCTTTTTCTTTCTTTATTTCTAAAGCAAGCGATATCCAGTCATATTCTTGTTTGAACTCTCTTTTGACTTGAATATTATTTTCAACTTGTTTGATCTGCTGATCATTTAAATATTGCTCAACTATTGCGCAAGGAATGTGTTTAAATTTTTCATACTTTTTTGGATTTTCCGTATATATTTCTCTCACAGAGGCTAATCTTCTGTTTCCATTAATTACTATTCCATTGCTGTCAACTAATAAAGGTGAATCCTCTCTAAATTCTCCTTTTGTTTTAAGCTCATTAAAAATATTTGATTTTGATACTTTTGCTAAATCAACTAAAAATCTGTGTTGAACATTATGCTGCTTGTTATTTTCCAAACCATCTCTAAACCAATTATCTTTATGATTTTGTTCATTTATATAAAAAGACTGTTCTGCTCTAGTTCTTCCATTATTAAGGTGATATATAGGTGCACCGATTGGTAAAAGAACAACTTTGCAATCAACCGTTTTACCTTTTATTGGTACTGGATGTTTTCTTAAAACTTTTTTGTTTATATTATCTTTAATTATTCTTCTTCTCTTTTGCTTATCAAATACCTCTACTTTGTAATGATATTTTTTTGGTTGTTTTAGAACTATTTTGGTTTCACTCATAATTTAAATACTAGGTTTATTTACTTTCTTTTTCAATTTTTTTTTATCGTAAAAAAACCTATGCATTCCACAATTCTTTGCTCCGCAATCTGATGGTGGTTCCGGAGGATCATTTTTTTCTAACATATCGATATGATCTGTTATCATTTTTAAAAATCTTTGCATATCAATAGGAATTTTGTAAAAACGATATGAAAAAGAGACACCAATTTGATCTCCCCCGTTTGTAAGAGGCGCAGAATATTCGGGATACACAAACACAAGACCAAGTAATTTTATATTTTTAATTGTTAAATTTTTTGCTTCAAGTTCTTTTTTATAAACACCCTTATCTATCGTAAAAAGTAAAGGAGTTTTTTTAAATATTTTCTTATACCAAATTTTATATTCTTTTCTTAAAAAATCTTTATTAATTTCTAAATTCTCATAAAGCATTGCGTAGGCGTGAAGTTGTGGTGTATATTCAGTAATCTTTTTATCTAAATCTTTATCTTTAAAAGAATAATCTTTTGTATCATTTTTTTTAAATTTTGAAGTTTTGTAATCTATAATTCCAGATGTCCCATCATCAAATTTAATAATACCATCACCTTTACCTCTAATTCTAAATTCCCTTCCCTTAAGATCTAGAAATTTAATTGAAGAAAAAGTTCTAGAGCCTGGATCTATTATTTTTCCTTTTGGTATTCCATCTATGGCCTTTGTGCCCTGTTTTATAAAAAATTCTTTTTCTTTGTTATCTAAAGTTTGTGTTACACCTACAGGTACTCCCCGATTCTCTAAATTATAGTGGTGTTTGAGATATTCACAATGATTGCACTTATACGACAAGGCGCTAGGCGAAATTATGTAAACTTTATTTTTCATTTTTCTCCATTTTTATAAGTTTTATATTTTTTGAGTTAGCGCTCTCTAAATATGAGACCCTTTCGGACAACATATCGACGATCTTAATAAGTTTGTTTAACTCTCTTTTTGACGCTAGATAATCTGTAATAAAAAGGTCCCCCTCTGATAAACTCTTTTTTCTGAGTAAATAAAAATCTGTATTTTTTTTCTTCATATTTTCTCCCTGTTTCCCTTTCCAAAAGGGGCGTTTAAGAAAGGATAAGAACGCCCCAATTGGCAGGTTATTTGTTAGCTATATTCTCCTTTTTTTTGTTTAATATTCATGCTTAATAAATAGTAAATAATTAGAATTAATTCTTGTGAAATGGATTTAAGAATTTTGGACAAATGACAAAAAATCATAGTTTTTTTTGTCCAAAATTAAGTTAAGTTTTGGACTTATGGAAAAACAGAAGAATATTTTAGGGGAAGACTTAGAAAGTTGTTCTGCTGACCCTTTAACGGGATGGTTCAGAGACGGGTGCTGTAACACTGATAAAAACGATCGAGGACTTCATACTGTTTGTGTTAAGGTAAATGATGAATTTTTAGAGTGGTGTAAGGAAGCGGGTAATGATTTAATTACACCTCATCCTGAATTTGGTTTTCCAGGGTTAAAAAATGGAGATAAATGGTGTGTTTGTGCAAGTTGGTATGCAAGAGCGCTTGAAGCAGGAAAAGGTTGTCCGATTTATTTAAAAGCAACACACGAAAAAACTTTAGATTTAATACCTATAGAAAAGTTAAAAGAATTTGCGGTAGATCTGTCTTAAACAAAATTTATTTACTTTAATATACGTCTAAACAAAACTAATAAAAAAAGAAAAGATAATAACTGAGATATCATTGAAAATAACAAAAATAATTGTTTTCTTTGATTGATATTATAAAGTTCAATATTAATTTTATATAATTGATCTGTTAATTCATTTTCGGTTTTCCCAAAAAATTCTAGTAATTGATTAAAATAGCTTTCATTGTATCTTATTAAATATTGAACATAGTTATAATCAACTGGTACGGGTGGATCAGCTACTATTGATTGACTAATAGAATAACTCGCTTTTTCAATATTAATAAAGTGATCACAAAAACTTACTTTTTCTATCTTATCATTTTTTTTTATATCTAAGAATTTTTGACATAACAAAGATTTATTTGTCTCGTCGAAAAAAATATCTTGTATAATTATCACGTGTGACATAAGTATTTTTGCATAAAAATGATCTTTTGTACTTTTTAAATCTATTTCAACATTTTGTTCTTGCTGCCTAAGATTTAAAGAAGAAAGTACAAAAAGTTGAAATGATGCAGATCTTATAATTTGTCCGATTTTTCTATTATTCGACAAAGCAGAATTCTGATCTTCAAGAATTTTTGAATTTCTTTCCTGAACTACACGATATTTATCTTCAATTTGAATTACTGCTTGATCTAAGGAAAGAGAGATTAATTGAAAAAATCCAGCACAAATAATTATAATTATACCAAAAAATCCTAATTTTTTTCTTCTCATTTAACTTCCCTTACTTCAAACACCTGAATGATAATAAAAATAATAATTTGTAGCAAAAATGCGTAAAATATAGTTGTAGTAGAATTTTTGGTTGCTGTTAAAATTTTTTTATTAATTTGTGATATTTCTTCTGATAGTTCTGAATTTTTTTCTGAATATAATAAGCCCATTATATTGTTAATCATATAAAGTTTTTTTATTTCCTCCCTGATTCTTTTATTTAATTCACCGTCCTTAGGTCCAAAAAATTTTTGATCTGCTAAAATATTTTCTTTTATGGGATTATCATAATAACTAGTATCTTTTAAAATGGAGTAGACAAAATCTAAGCTTTCCTTAACTTCTTTATCAAAACTATCTAGTGAATTTTCATCAATAAAATTTTTCTTTAATAAATTTAATGTTTGTTCATTATTTTCCAAATATTTTTTTGGCTCTATTCCAATTTTTTTAGCGTCATTAATTGATAATTCAATTGTTAGTGGAAGCCACGATAATTGGTGAAAATTATATCTTGGATTGCTCATATCTATATATTTAACATCAATATTTTGAGCGAGTAATTGTATAAAGTCGTAATCAGTATTTCTGTTGTCTAAAGACTTTGTGTCTATTAACCATTCTCTAACTATTCTTTGATCATTGTTAAGTTTAACTAAGTCTGATCTTAATTTAGTTAATTTACTTTCATAAAATATTGAAACAGCTGAGGTTATTATCGCTGCAATTATAAATGAGATTGTGAAATTGGTTAATATGAGAAATTTTTTTTTATTTTTTTTGCTAACCGATAAAAGATTATTAATAGCAATAAATTTCAACATTAATTACATATTTCCATACTTTTGATTTTGTTCCAATTAAAAAATTAAAAGAGCTTTTCTGTAGTTCTATTATGAAACTACATATCGATTATCATTGTATCTTTAGATCCACCACCCTGTGAACTATTCACAATCGTACTTCCTTTTTTTAAAGCCACTCTTGTCAATCCACCTGTTGTAACCCAAGTTGATTTTCCACTTAAAACAAATGGTCTTAAATCTAAGTGTCTTGGCTCTATACTATTATCGGTAATAGTTGGTGTGGTAGAAAGTATTTCTAAAGGTTGAGCAATATAATTTCTTGGATTTTTTAAAATATTTTTTTTCATTTCTTCCCTATTCTTCTTAGAAGCGTGTGGCCCAATTAAAATACCATTACCACCAGAACCATTTGTCGGTTTTACAACGAACTTAGAAATATTTTCTATTACATGTTCTCTGTGAATTTTTTCACTACAAAGTAAAGTTTCAACTTGTTGAATTTTTGGTTGCTCTCCTAAATAATAAACAATCATTTTGTCGACGTAAGAATAAATAGCTTTGTCATCAGCTATACCTGTGCCTGGAGCATTTAAAATTCCAACGTTACCTTTTCTCCAGGCTTTAAATAGTCCTGGAACTCCAATCAATGAACCTTTGAAAAAGGCTTTAGGATCTAGAAAAGTATCATCAAGTCTTCTATAGATACAATCAACTTTTAATTTTCCTCTAACTGTTTTCATGTAAACAACATCTTTCTCAACAAACAAATCTTTGCCCTCAACAAGAGCTATACCCATTTGCTCAGATAAAAATCTATGCTCAAAATATGCAGAGTTTGCTCTTCCTGGAGTTAAAACACACATGTGAGGATCTTTTGTTTTTTTTGGAATACATTCGAGCATGCAGTGATAGAGTTTGTTTGGGTATTGATGAATATCTGAAACTTTATATCTAGTAAATAATTCAGGGAAGACATCTCTCATTACCATTCGGTTCTCTAACATGTAAGAGATCCCTGAGGGGACCCGCAAGTTGTCTTCCAGAACTAAAAAATCTCCTTTAATATTTCTAATTAAATCAATACCAGAAATATTTGACCAAGCTTTATGTTTTGGAGAAAAACCGTCACACTCTTTTAAATAATAAGGTGATTTAAAAACTAGCTCTTTGGGTATGACGTTGTCTTTAAATATTTTTTTATCATTATAAACATCATCAATAAAAAGATTTAAAGCTTTTACCCTTTGCAATAAACCTTTTGAAACTTTAGACCAATCTCTTTTTGGAATAATTCTCGGAATTATATCAAGTGGCCACTTTTTTTCTTGAGCTTTTTTTCCAGAAGAATAAACACGAAAATTAATTCCTCTTGCACTTATTGTGCTTGCACAATTTTTTTCAATCTCTTGTAGCTTTTTGCTACCAATTTTTTCAAGAATACTTGAAATTACCTTAGCTTGCTTCCTAAGCTTATTGTCTTCACCCAAATACTCGTCATAAGTAGTGTCGGAGTCGTATTTATCCCAAAGTGATCCCATAAACATTCTTTCATTGTTAACAATTATGCAAAACAAGCAATTGCATTAATTAGATAGCTGGCATGCTATTATTAATTTGTATATTTATAATTTTTTAATTAAGTATTCGTACATGACATATTGTATCGGAATCAAGACAAAAGAGGGTTTAGTTTTTGCATCAGACTCAAGAACAAATGCTGGAATGGATAACGTTAATATCTATTCAAAGATGTTTACACACGATGTTGGTGATAGAACAATAGTTATAGTTACTTCAGGAAACTTAGGTACATCGCAGGCTGTGTATAAATCTATAGAGAAAGATTTAAAAAGTAAGTCTGGAACGAATCTTAACACCTGTAAAGATTTTGAACAGATCGCAAGCTATTTAGGTAAATTAAACATAAAACATTCATCACCTGACGGTGTCAATACGGACATACTTACTCTTGGAGCAACGTTCATTGTAGGAGGTCAAATTAAAGGTCAACCGCAAGAAATCTATTTAGTTTATCCGCAGGGAAATTTCATTAGACCAGCAGATAGTAAACCTTATTTAGTAATTGGCGAGGTCAAGTATGGAAAACCTATTCTGGATAGAGTTATTACGCCAAGTGTAAAAATTGGCGACGCTGCAAGATGCGCTTTAATTTCAATGGACTCAACTTTGAAAAGTGATTTAACCGTGGGACCTCCGATTGACTTTGCTATTTACAAAAAAGATACAAATAAGATTGCATCTTTAAAATGTTTAAATACTTCTGATGAAGACTATTTCAAAGTCTGTAACCAATGGTCGGATAAAGTTGTGAAACTATTCGATACATTCCCAAGATTTGATTGGGAAATATAAATAATTAAGTTTTACAGATTTATTTTATGAAAACTGCAATAATATTTGGTTCCTCAGGTTTAATTGGAAATGAATTATTTAAAACCATACTTTTAGGAAATACCTACAGTAAAATTAAGATTTTTGTAAGGACAATACCTGAAGTTGATAATCCTAAAGTAGAAATTATTAAAACCGATTTTAGAAATTTAGAAAAATATAGAGATAAAATTAGTGGTGACGATTGTTATTTTTGCATCGGCACTACAAAAAAAGATACACCCGATAAAAGTGAATATACAAGAATCGAGTATGATATTCCCGTGCGTGTAGCTACAATAGCAAAAGAAAATTCTGTAAATTCTTTTTTCTACGTTTCCTCTATTGGTGCAAACTCAAAGGCATCTAGCAATTATTTAAAAAATAAAGGACTGGTTGAAGAAAAAATAAAAAATCTAAATTTTAATAAGCTTGCTATTATTAGACCCTCTTTGTTAGTTGGAAATAGAAAATCATTTAGATTAGGAGAGGTCATTTTTACACCTGTCATGAATACTCTTACACTATTTGCTTTTGGGAGTTTGAAAAAATATAAACCAATAAAAATTGAAAATGTTGTTAAGGCAATGTTGTATATATCTACAAGTACTTCAAATAAAATAGTTTATGAGTCAAACGAGCTCGAGACTTTAGCTAAATCAAATTAGTATCTAAAAACATACCGCCTAGTGTTAAAACCGTAAAAGATAATTGCCAAAGTAATTATAACTCCTCCAATAATTGTATTATTACTTGGAACCTCGTTAATTCCTAATAAAGGAAGCCAAACCCAAAAAATTCCTCCTAAAATTTCTGTAAGGGATAACAAAGTTAAGTCTGCAGCTGGTAAATATTTTGATTTTGCTGAATATAAAATAAGTGCTGAACAAACTATAAATCCATGGAGTGAAGAAAGTGAAGTATTTTTTAAAGACATCAAAACATTACTGTCATTATAAAGTATAACTAATAAAGAAATAATCGCTGCAAAAATTCCTGCTATAGATACAGTTGTAAGTTTAGGAGTATTCTTTTTCCATCTAAGAGTAACTGTGAATACTGCAAAACCTAAAGAAGATACTAAACCATTAACGAGACCAAAGAGTGTTCCGGCTTGGATACTATCAAAACACATAAATATTATTCCAGCAGCAGCAATTATTATGGCTATAAAAGTTGTTTTGGATATTTTTTCATTTAAAAAAATATAAGCTATAATTGCTGCTAAAAAAGGTAACGCGCCTAACATTAAAAGTGTGACTGCTGCTGAAGTTGAAGTAAGTGAAAGAATAAAAGTTAAATTTGCAATACCAAGACTTATTCCCCCAATTATTCCTGAAAGACCAATTTTATTATAATTATTTGTAAACTTACTGCCTTCAGTTAAAAATAAATAAAGATTTAAGATTATAAAAATTGCTGTTCCTCTTATTAAAGAATACTGCCATGGAACAAGTTCGGCATTATCCATATTTCTTACTACTAATGGACCAAAAGACCAGATTAACCCAGCTAACAAAACAAAAAACATAGCTGAGCTAATTTTGTTTTTTGACATTACATATTGCCGTATTTTGGACCGCCACCACCTTCTGGTGCTACCCAATTAATATTCTGAGAAGGTTCTTTGATATCGCAAGTTTTGCAATGGATACAATTTTGTGAATTAATTACAAATTCATTTTTTTGTATCTCATAAACTCCAACGGGACAGTATCTTTGGGCAGGTTCATCATATTCTTTTAAAGTATATTGTATGGGCAAATATTTATTTTTTAATTGAAGATGTACCGGTTGGTTTTCAGTGTGATTTGTACCTGTTAAATAAACCGAGCTTGTTTTATCAAAAGTAAGTTTGCCGTCAGGTTTTGGGTATTCAATCTTAGGCATTTTACTTGCAGGCTTTAAAGCTTCGTGGTCTGCATGCTTGTGCTTCAGTGTAAAAGGTAACTTTCCTCTGAATAAAATTTGGTCAATTCCTGTAAAGATAATTCCAAGTAACAATCCCCAACTAAAACTTGGTTTAACGTTTCTTGCTGCATGAAGTTCTTTATAAACCCAACTTTTTTTAAATAATTCTTCGTATAGAGATAACTTTCTTTTTCTTTTAATATGCTCAACAATAGTTTCTGCTGCAATCATTCCGCTTTTCATTGCTGTGTGCGTTCCTTTTATCTTCGGCATATTTAAAGTTCCTGCATCACAACCAACTAATAATGCTCCAGGCATATACATTTTTGGTAAACTTTGAAGACCGCCCTCAATTAAAGCTCTGGCGCCAAAAGAAATTCTTTTTCCTCCTTCAAACATTTTTCTTATAGCTTTATGTGTTTTAAATCTTTGAAACTCATCAAATGGAGATAAGTGTGGGTTTTGATAATCAAGTCCAATAACATAACCAAGATAAATTTGTTTATTCTCAGCATGATAAATAAAACTTCCACCATATGTTTTGCTATCTAGAGGCCAGCCTGCAGTATGCATTACTAATCCTTCTTGATGTTGTTCATCACTCACTTCCCAAATTTCTTTTAGTCCAATACCGTATTGCTGTGGATTTTTTCCTTCATCTAAATTAAATTTTTTAATTAATTGTTTACCTAAATGTCCTCTGCATCCTTCTGAAAAAACTGTAACTTTTGCATGAAGCTCCATTCCTTCTTGGTATCCATCTTTTTTATTTCCTTCTTTATCTAATCCCATATCCAAAGTTGCTACTCCTTTTACAGAACCATCTTCATTAAAAAGAACTTCGCTCGCAGGAAATCCTGGAAAGATTTCAACACCTAGCTTCTCAGCTTTTTCCGCTAGCCAACGGCAAAGATTAGCAAGACTGACTATGTAATTGTTATGATTTTTTTGTACGGCAGGTAAAAGCCAAGTAGGCCAACTTAGAGATGATTTTTTTCCTAAAAATAAAAATTTTTCTTTTGTAACTTTAGTTTTAACAGGGGCTCCCTCTTCTTTCCAGTTTGGTAATAATTCGTCTAAAGCTCTAGTTTCTAAAACATTTCCACTTAATATATGGGCACCAACCTCTGCACCTTTTTCTAAGATACAGATATTTAGTTTTGGTTCTAGTTGCTTTAGTTTAATTGCAGTAGATAATCCTGATGGACCAGCACCAACTATTACTACATCGTATTGCATTGTCTCTCTAGACATTGCTGGGACTATATCATAGAATTTTTCCATGAAAAGAATTGCATTAGGCATAATTGTTGCAGTGCTATTTACAGCTAATGCAGAAGTTTTTGGCGAAGTCACAAATGGTTCGCTCACAACTACTTGGAGTTATGACAGAACTTATGAAATGATTACTATACGTGCTTATAATAGCCATCCTTCGAAATCATTGAAGGTTACTAAAATTAAAATATGGAATAATGCTTGCAGCAATATATCCACATCATCTGCAGGTGACAGAACTTATGCAATCAATCAAATAGTTAGACCATTATCAGATAGAAAAATAACAGTTAATGCTTATTTACCAAGAAGTAAAGGTGGTATCCATTGTTCATTAATTGATCATGATATGATTGAACCAAAAAAGTCGAAGCCAGTACCAAAAAAAAGTGGTTCTCAAAAACTTCTAGATAAAATTATAGGAAACTAATAAGGTTAATTATGGAAAAATTATTAAAAGAATATTGGGAAGGCAATATACCTCTCGTAAAAAGTTATTGGATTGGCTGTATACTTGTTCCAATAGTATTAACTATTCCAATGTGGCCGGCGTATAGTGGAAGTGTTTCGGATGGCTACGCAACATTTGTTATAGTTTGGTTTTTTGCAATGCTTGCAGCTAATGTTTTTTTACTTATAGGTGGTTTTAAAAGTGCGCAAAAATATGTTGCGATGAAAAGAAAGAAAAAACAGAGTGCGGGTTGGGGAATAGCGGCTCAAGTTTTAATAGTTTTAGGAGCGCTAAATGTGATCAAAGAAGTTCTTACTTTATTTACTTAATTATTTTTGGATAGTGTTGAGTTTATTTAACTCAGATAAAAATTCTGGAAGAGCTTTAAATAAATCTGCTTCTAAACCATAATCTGCAATACTAAATATCGGTGCCTCCCCATCTTTATTGATTGCGACAATTATTTTACTCTCTTTCATGCCGGCTAAATGCTGAATGGCACCTGAAATACCAACTGCAATATATAGATCAGGAACAACTACTTTTCCTGTTTGTCCTACTTGATGATCGTTACTTATATAACCTGCATCAACAGCTGCTCGTGATGCACCTACTGCTGCATTTAATTTATCAGCAATATCATTTATTAATTTAAAGTTCTCTCCACTTTCTAGTCCTCTTCCACCAGATACTACTATTCTTGCAGTTCCAAGTTCAGGTCTTTCTGATTTTGTTTCTTCTCTTTTTATAAATTTAGAAAAGTTAGGAATATCGGCTGCATCTACTTTATCAATTTGTGCAGAACCTCCTGTTTTAGGTGCGGGTTCAAATGATGTTGGTCTAATTGTTACACATCTTTTTTTGTCGTTACTTTTTACAGTCGCAAATGCATTCCCTGCATAAATTGGTCTTACAAATGTATCTGGTGATTTTACTTTTATAACATCACTTACTTGAGAAGTGTCTAATGCAGCAGCAACCCTTGGCATAAAGTTTTTTCCAAAAGTATTTGCTGATGCAACGATATGATCATATTTTTCAGAATGTTTTGTTACAAGTGGAGCTAAATTTTCTGGTAAATAATTTTGATAATTAGGAGAATCGCAGTGTAAAACTTTTTTAACTAGAGGAACTGCTGCAGCTTCTTTAGCTACACTTTCTGATCCACTACCCGCTACTAAAACATGTACCTCTGAATCAATTTTAGATGCTGCAGTTATTGCATTTAAAGTAAATGGTTTAAGATTTTTATTATTGTGTTCTGCTATTAATAGTACTGACATTAAATTACCTTAGCCTCATTTTTAAGTTTACTTACTAATTCTGCTACATTTGCAACTTTAATTCCTGCTTTTCTTTTTGGTGGTTCTTCTACTTTTAATTGCTGAACTCTATTTGTAATGTCTACGCCTAAATCTTTTGCAATCATTTGATCAATTGGTTTCTTTTTCGCTTTCATTATATTTGGTAACGATGCATAACGTGGTTCGTTTAATCTGAGGTCACAAGTTACAACAGCGGGTAAATTAACTTCAACTGTTTCTAAACCTTCGTCTATTTCTCTGACTATTTCCATGCTTTTATCTTTCAAAGTTACTTTTGATGAAAAAGTTGCTTGAGGCCAATTCAACATCGCTGCAAGCATTTGTCCTGTTTGGTTGCAATCGTCGTCTATTGCTTGCTTGCCTAAGAAAACCATATCTGGTTTTTCTTTCTCAACTACTTTTTTTAAAATTTTGGCAATACCTAGTGGTTCAATATAAGTATCTGACTTAACATGAATTCCTCTATCAGCTCCAACCGCTAAAGCTTTTCTAACAGTTTCTTGTGCTTTGTCGTCACCAATTGTCACTGCAACAATTTCTTTTACTTTTCCAGACTCTTTTAATTTAACAGACTCCTCTGTTGCATTATCATCTGGAGGATTAGTTGACATCTTAACGTTGTCTGTATGAACTCCAGAGCCATCCTCTTTGACTCTTATCTGAACATTGTAATCAATAACTCTTTTAACAGCGACTAATATTTTCATTATGCTCTTAGTAATTTATTTTCGGAGTCGTAGGGTGAGTCTTCAATAATTGAAACTTCATGCATTTTACCTAATATATCTATTTTAAGTTTTTGTCCAACTTTTGCATATTCAGGTTTAACCATTCCAAGAGCAATAGATTTTTTCAATCTAAAACCGTAATCTCCTCCGGTCGCTCTTCCAATCACAGATCCATTTTCGTAAATAGGATTGTTTCCAAGCACATCTGCGTCTGAAACTCCGTGAATTTCCATGGTTACTAATTTATTTGAAAAACCTTTTGCTCTCCATTGATCCAGTGCCGCACGTCCAATAAAATCTCCTTTATTAGGATGAATAAATCTATCTAAACCTGACTCGTAAGGTGCGTATTCGATAGAAAGTTCTGTGCCAACCAACTTGTAAGATTTTTCAACTCTTAAACTATTCATTGCTCTGATACCGTATGGTTTAAGATTAAATTCTTTTCCAGCTTCCATAAGTTTATCAAATATATGATTTTGGTATTCAATTGGATGATGTAACTCCCAACCTAGCTCGCCAACGAAATTTACTCTCATCGCATTACAAGGTGCTAGGCCAATATTAATATTTTGTGCACTAAGCCATTTAAATTTTTCATTTGAAAAATCTGTTTTAGATACTTTTTGCATAAGTTGTCTTGCTTTAGGACCTGATACAACAAGTACTCCCATACTATTAGTTAGATTTTCGTACTGTACTGTTCCATCTTTTGGCATCCATTTATGAATCCAATCATGATCTAATCTTTGGTAAGCACCAGCTGAAACTAAATAAAAACTATCTTCGGCTTCTCTCATTATTGTAAATTCAGAATGTACTCCACCTTTTGTATTAAGTGCGTGACATAAATTAATTCTACCAATTTTTTTAGGAAGTTTATTTGCAACAAGTTTATCTAAAAATTCTTCAGCTCCTGGTCCTTTTATTCTGCACTTACCAAATGCAGACATGTCTAATAGTCCTACATTTTCTTTTACGTTCTTGCATTCTTTCTCGACACTTTTAAACCAATTTGATCTTCTAAATGACCAATCATCCTCTTGTTTTTCTCCATCAGTTGCAAAAAAATTTGGTCTTTCCCAACCAAACTTCTGTCCAAAAACTGCACCAAGTTTTTTCATTCGATCATAGCAAGGCGCTTGTCTCAATGGTCTTCCAGCTTCACGTTCTTCGTCTGGATAATGAACTGTAAATACATTTGCATAAGCCTCTTCATTTTTTTCCATTAAATAAGATTTTGTGACGTATGATCCAAATCTTCTTGGATCTACACCAAGCATATCTATTGTTGGTTCCCCATCTATAATCCATTCTGCTAATTGCCAGCCAGCACCTCCTGCTGCAGTAATTCCAAAACTATGTCCATCATTAATCCAAAAATTTTTTAATCCCCAAGCTGGTCCTACCAATGGACTTCCATCGGGTGTGTAACAAATAGCTCCGTTATAAACTTTTTTAACCCCAACCTCACCAAAAGCAGGTACTCTTTTAATAGCTCCCTCAATGTGTGGTGCTAGTCTATCTAAATCCTCTTGAAATAATTCGTATTCGCTATCTTTTGACGGACCATCCACATAACAACAAGGTGCACCTTTTTCATAAGGTCCTAAGATAAATCCGCCAGCTTCCTCTCTCATGTACCAAGAGTTATCACTATCTCTTAATACCCCCATCTCTGGTTTCTTTTCCTTTTGTCTTTTTTGAACTTCTGGATGTGGTTCTGTAACAATATATTGATGTTCAACAGGTATTGCTGGAATTTCAATTCCTACCATCTCGCCAGTTTGTCTTGCAAAATTTCCACTACAAGAAACAACATGTTCACATGAGATAGATCCTTTGTCTGTCTCAACAGTCCAACCATCTTTTGTTTGTTTAATGCCAACAACGGTTGTGTTTCTATAAATTTCTGCGCCGTGATTTCTTGCACCTGTCGCTAACGCTTGAGTAAGATCTGCGGGTTGAATGTACCCGTCTTCTGGATGTTGAATTGCTCCCTCAAGTCCCTCTATATTACATAGAGGCCAAATTTCTTTTACTTGTTCTGGCTTTAAAAATTTAACTTTTACTCCAATTGTTTTTGCAACCCCTGCGTACTGATGGTATTCATCCATTCGATCTTTTGTTTGTGCTAAACGAATATTTGAAACAACACTGAAACCTACTTTTTTACCAGTTTCTTTTTCTAACGATTTGTAAAGTTGAACAGCATATCGGTGAAGTTGTCCCACAGAATAACTCATGTTAAAAAGAGGAAGCAAACCTGCTGCGTGCCAAGTGGAACCTGAAGTAAGTTCTTTTCTCTCAACTAAAACAACATCAGACCAACCTTTTTTGGCTAAATGATAGAGTGTGCTTACACCTACTGCGCCACCTCCAACAACTACAACTTTGGCTCTGGATTTCATTAGTTGAGAATATGATATGTTGATATAGATTTAAATGATTAAAATTGGCTATTTTTCCTTAGGCCAATAAGAATAACGAGGTTTGCTTGCTGGAAATGCATCTTTCACTTTAACGTTTTTGATATCTTTTAAATGTAAAACCCATCGTGTTTTTGCTTCCACACCTTTGGATTGTAGATTATTTTTTTGGTCAATAATATTGGTCCTGACCAAATTTGATTTATCTTCAATAAAAGTTTCTATTGAATCAATTTTTTTTACAATTTTTTGTTTTTTACTTTGAATAAAGTGCTCAACTGGGAACTTGCCTGTTTTATGTTTTACACCATAACTTAACCCAGTAGTTGCTGCAGAATATGCTAGATTTCCTTGAGATGCACTAGCTGCAGGCCCAATCATAGGAGCTAAAGATGCTTGATAACATCCTGATAATAAAAATAATAGGGATAGAATCCCTGCAAAAAATTTCATTAGTGTCATTAACACAATGTTTTAATTTTAAAAGAAAATTATGAGTGATATTTCGTTACAGGATATTTCTTGAATAAAAAAGTAAACTTAAAGTTGTGTTAATCTTTTTTTTGTTTTCCAAAAAGCTGCTTGTGGTTTTTTTCTATTCTTGCTTGAAGATTTAGTCCCAAAAGTTGTTTTCTAGTTTTTTCTATCCTTTTATTTATCATAGAACAAAATTCAGGTTTCTTAATGCATGGATTGATTTTAGATTTTGTACTGTCTAATGTTTTTATTTGTTTTTCACTTAAAACGTGTTCAAAAGGAGTTTTCCCAGTTTTTTTCTTAACTATGTGATTAATTGTTGTTGATGTTGCTGTTTCAGTTAGTTTACCAGATGCGACACCTGTTGCAGGACCAACCATAGTTAATGAGTTGGTATAACAACCGGTTAAGAAAATCCCAAAAAATAGCAGTCCTAAAATTTTTTTCATTCCTTATCTCCAATAACGAATCAATCACAAAACTGTGGATAAATATATAGAATTTTAAGTTGTAAATACAACTTATAGTTTAGGCTAATTTACTAATCTTTTTGGTTTTCCTTCAATGCAAGAATTTAAGTTTTCGATCATTTGGTCGAAGAAAATAGAATAATTTTCTTCTGTAACATAACCAAGATGAGGAGTTAATAATGCGTTAGGTAAAAATCTTAATTTGTGATCCTGAGGTAAAGGTTCTTTATCATAAACATCGAGGCCTGCCCCAGCGATAACATCATCCTCTAATGCTTGTATTAAATCTTTTTCATTTATTATTGGTCCTCTTGATGTGTTAATTAAGAAACAAGTCTTCTTCATCATTTTTAATTCATTTTCAGTAATTAAATTTTTATATCTTTCGCCTAATACAACATGGAGAGATATAATATCTGATTGTCTAAATAATTCTTCTTTACTCATGGGTAATACTCCAAGTTTGTCAGCTTCAGATAAATTTAAATTTTCACTCCATGCAACCACTTGCATCCCGAATGCTTTTCCAATTCTTGCTACTTGAGAACCAATTTTCCCAAGACCAATTATTCCTAAAATTTTACCTTTTAATTCAAATCCAATAGTCGTTTGCCAATACCCTTGAAACATATTATCAATTTCTTGCTTCATATTTCTTACTAAACCAAGAATTAAAGCCCAGGTAATTTCAGCAGTTGGATTAGAGTTTATCTCAGTTCCACAAACAATGATTTTTTTACTTTTTGTATACTCTAAATCAATTGACTTGTTTCTCATGCCACTAGTTAAGATATATTTTAAGTTTTTAAGTCCCTCTAAAAGAGATTTGGTTAAAGTAGTTCTTTCCCTCATTATAAATAAGGCATCGAACTTCTCTAAAGCTAAAATAGCTTCGGCTTCACTTTGAAAAGGTTCGTTAAAAATTACAAATTCAAATTTATCTTTGTGTTTGTCTGTATCAATAAATTCCTCAAAAATATTTTGGTAGTCGTCCAAAACTGCAATTTTTATCATTTAATTAAATCTCGATGAGCTATAGGGTGATAAATCTAAATTTGTTTTTTCATTTGCTAAAATACCAGAGACAACCTTGCCAGTTATAGCGCCTAAGGTCCAGCCTAAATGTTGGTGA
>CACFQM010000003.1 GCA_902568425.1 uncultured Pelagibacteraceae bacterium
TGAAAAATATTTAGGAAAAAATTTCGACATTCATGGAGGCGGATTAGATCTTATATTTCCTCATCATGAAAATGAAATAGCACAGTCTTGTTGTGCAAACAAAATAGAAAAATTTGCGAATTATTGGTTACACAATTTAAATATTTACAATCTTCGTGAAAGTTTTTTGTAATATCGTTTGTAAGCTTATCTATTGGAATTTTTTTATTTTTAGAGGCTTCAATAATTTTATCATCAATATCAGTAATATTTCTCACATAAGTAACTTTATCATTACCATTTAGTTTTTTTAGCAATCTAAACAGAACATCAAAAACAACAAGTGGTCGTGCGTTTCCAATATGTGGAAAATCGTAAACGGTAGGTCCACATACATACATCCCAACCTTACCTGTATTAATAGGTATAAATTTTTCTTTTTTTCCTGAAAGAGTATTAAATATATTTAATTGTTTATTCATCTTCCATCATACAAACAGGTATAGGGTTCATCTTGTGTAAATTTTTTTTTCTAATTTCAAGATACTTGCTATAACCTTCACTAGTTTTATCCATCATAGCTTTTTCAAGCTCGTCATAAGACATACCTAACTGATTTGTATCGGTTCTTCCGTCGTCCCACAAACCATCAGTTGGTTCTGCCTCAATTATTTCTTTTATGATGCCTAGTGATTTTCCCATCTCCCAAACTTGTGTTTTTGTGCAGTCAGCTATTGGAGAAATATCAACTCCTCCATCACCATATTTTGTATAAAAACCAACTCCAAAATCCTCCACTTTGTTTCCAGTCCCCACAACTATACCATTGTTAGATGCAGCAACTTGATAAAGTGTTGTCATTCTTAATCTTGCTCTAGAATTAGCTAGTCCATGATTATTTTTAAAGTTTGATAAGCTATTTTTAAAATTATCAAAGACGTTATCAAGTTTAATTATGTGTCCTTCTACATTTTTAAACTTATTTTTTAACCATTCTTGATGCTTAAGACTTAGATTATGTTGATCTTTTATTTGGTTGATAGGCATTGAAAGAATAATCGTTTTTTTTCCTGTTAGAGCACAAAGTGTGCTCGTCACTGAGGAATCTATGCCTCCTGAGACTCCAATTACTAAAGTTTTTGCCTCCATAGGCATACTTTTGCAGTAATCAATAATCCAGTTTTTTATACGATTTATTCTTTCAGTAGTTTGCATAATGTTACTATCATCTAATTAATAGACCTTAGTAATTGTTTTTCAATTACTAAGATGCCGCTTGAATAATATTTTTTGAATATTGAGAATTTTTCTTAATTTCATCTGAGATTAAGAATGCAAGCTCTAAAGCTTGATTTGCATTCAATCTAGGGTCACAATGTGTGTGATATCTGTGAGATAAATCTTTTTCAGATATTTTTTGAGCTCCACCAGTGCATTCTGTCACATCTTGTCCTGTCATTTCTATATGTAAGCCTCCTGCATAAGAACCTTCTGATTGATGAACGGCAAAAACTTTTTTGATTTCCTTAACTATATTATTAAAAGGTCTTGTTTTAAAACCTGTGGTAGATACCAAGGTATTTCCATGCATTGGGTCACAGGACCAAATCACATTTAATCCCTCTTTCTTTACTGATCTTATCAATTTAGGTAAAAATTTATCAACATTATCTGCTCCGAATCTAGAAATTAAAGTTAATCTTCCGGGTTCATTTTGTGGATTCAGCTTATTACATAATTTTATTAATTCCTCGGGTTTAAGTGTGGGCCCACATTTCAGGCCTATTGGATTTTTTATTCCTCTACAAAATTCGACATGGCCTCCATCTAATTGTCTTGTTCTGTCTCCAATCCAAACAAAATGTGCTGATGTATCGTGATACTCTCCAGTTGTTGAGTCGATTCTTGTCATTGCTTGCTCAAAAGGTAAAAGAAGGGCTTCGTGGGAGGTATAAAAATTTACTGTTCTTAATCTTCTATTATTGTCAGCGTTTATACCACACGCTTCCATAAACGATAATGCATCACTAATTTTATCCTCTACTTCTTTATATTTTTTTCCTTGAGGACTTCCTTTTACAAAACCAAGATTCCATAAATGAACTTGACGTAAATCTGCAAAACCTCCTTGTGAGAATGCTCTTAATAAATTTAAAGTTGAGGCAGATTGTGAGTATGCTCTAAATAATCTTTTTGCATCCGGTTTACGAGCCTCCTCGGTAAATTCGATACCATTAATATTGTCTCCTAAATAAGTTGGTAATTCTTTACCATTCTTATTTTCTACCGGGGAACTTCTTGGTTTAGAAAACTGTCCAGCTATTCTTCCTACTTTTACTACTGGTAGAGATGCAGAGGATGACAAAACCAAAGCCATTTGTAAAATTACTTTAAAAGTATCCTTTATGTTGTCAGGGTGAAATTCAGCAAAACTTTCCGCACAGTCACCGCCTTGTAATAAAAAAGCTTTTCCATCACAAACATCTGACAATTGTTTTATAAGAGATCTAGACTCTCCAGCAAATACTAATGGTGGAAAACGTTTAATCTTATTTAGTACAAGATTAAGCTCATCCATGTCATCATATTTGGGGATATGCTTGACAGGGTAATTTTTCCAACTATCTAATTTCCATTTTTTCATATTCAACCTACAGTCTATATAAGGTATACAGTTAAAAAAGTTAAGTAATAAGATGACTAAATTTACAAAGAAAATCGTTGAAAATAGTGAAAATTTTTTAATTAGAAAATTTATTACCCAATTTAAAAGAAAAATTAAAAATAAAGGGAAAAAACGATTTTCATTTGTTCTTACCGGTGGAAACAGTCCAATAAAACTTTATAAAAATTTAGCAAAAGAAAAAAATATACCATGGAAAAATATAGACTTTTTTTTTGGTGACGAGAGATGCGTGAAAAAAAATTCTAAATATTCAAACATCAATATGTGTAAAAAAAATTTATTAAGAAAAATACCTATTATTAATAGTCAAATCTATGAAATAAATATTAATAACACAAAGCCTCAAAAAATTGCTGGAGAATACGAAAAAAGAATTAAAAAATATTTTGGTGGAAAAAAAATTTCTTTTGATTTAACTCTTTTAGGAGTCGGGAATGATGGGCATATTGCGTCTCTTTTCAAAAATAATATAAATAAGATAATTAAAAAAAATGTAGATTTTGTAATTAGAAAAGATTTTAAAAGAATAACTTTAACGATTAAATGTATAAATAATTCGAAAAATATTTTTCTTTGGGCTCCAGGAAAAAATAAAAAAAAGATTATAAAAAATATTATAAAAGATAAAAAACTTCTATATCCGGCATCTCATTTGAAATCAAAAAATAATTTTTTATTCTACAGTAACTGATTTAGCTAAATTTCTTGGCTTGTCTATATCGCACTTTTTAAATAAAGCTACATGATAAGAAAGAAGTTGAAGAGGTATTGTAAATATAAAAGGTGTAAGAGATAATTCTGAAGAAGGTAAATCAATCTGAAATCTAATATTTTCACTTACTACTTTTCCATCAGAGTTTGTTATAAGTAAAACTTTTCCTCCTCTAGCAATAACCTCTTGCATATTTGACAAAGTTTTTTCAAAATATTTATCTTTTGGCGCGATCACAACAACCGGTAGTCCATCCTCAATTAATGCTAAAGGTCCATGTTTCATTTCGCCGGCAGGATATCCCTCTGCATGTAGGTACGAAAGCTCTTTTAATTTTAATGCTCCCTCCATAGCTATTGGATAAGATGAGCCTCTACCCAAAAACATTGAGCCCTTAGAGTTGTAAATATCTTTTGCTATAACTTGAATTTTTTGCTCTTCTTTTAATGTTTCTTTAATAAGTTGTGGTAATTTTTTTAAATTACTTATTAATTTTTTATATTTTTTATTATCTAAATCTCCTCTCACCTCTCCAATTTTTAATGAAAATAAATACAGAACAAGCATTTGACCTAAAAAAGCTTTTGTTGAAGCTACACCAATTTCAGGTCCTGCATGGATTGGTAATACACAATCTGATTGTCTTGCTATCGAGCTCTCTACAACATTTACTACAGAACATGTCTTTAAATTTTCTTTTTTACAAAGATCTAATGCTGCAAAAGTATCTGCTGTTTCACCTGATTGTGAAACGAAAATATAAAGGTTATTTTTGTCAAACCTATTATTCCTATACCTAAATTCAGAAGCTATATCTGTCTCAATAACCAAATTAGTAAACTCTTCAAGCCAATATTTTGTAACTAAACACGAGTGATAAGCAGTTCCACATCCTATAAGCACAATTTTTTTAATTTTTTTTGGTTCAATTGGAAGATTATAGAAATTTATTTCCTCTCTAATTTTATCAATATATTCTTTTAAACAGGTTTTTAATGTTATTGGTTGTTCAAAAATTTCTTTGATCATAAAGTTTTTATAGTTTCCCTTGCTTGCTTCAGACTTATTTTCAGAAAGAGTAAATATCTCTTTATTTATTTTTTCTTTATTTGAATTATAAAATTTCACTTCATCTTTAGATAAAATACAAACATCCCCATCATCTAGATATGAAATTTTATTTGTCATGGATTTTAGAGCATAGGAATCAGATCCTAGATAATTCTCGTCATTTGAGTATCCAACAGCTAAAGGGCTGCCTCTTCTTGCGCCAATAACAAAATCTTTATAATTTTTAAATATAATTCCTAATGCAAAACTGCCTTTTAAAAGGCTTAAGGTTTTAAAAACTGCTTCCAGGGGTTCTGTGTTTTTCAATTTTTCTGTCAGCAACACGGTTATTACCTCGGTGTCTGTTTGCGATTTAAAGGTTTTTCCCTCTTTCTCCAAAATCTTTTTTAATTCACTTGAATTTTCAATAATGCCATTGTGTACCACCGAAACTATTTCAGTTGAATGCGGGTGAGCATTTGCTTCGTTTGGAACACCGTGTGTGGCCCATCTAACATGCCCTATACCCAAATTTCCCTCACTAGGGTTTTGAAACAAAATTTTTTCTAACTTTTCAACTCTTCCTGGACATTTTTTTTCATCTATTCTTCCCTTGTTAATTGTTGCCAATCCAGCGGAGTCATATCCTCTGTACTCTAATTTTTTAAGAGCATTTATAATATTTACTGAAACAGATTTATTACTAGCAATGCCTATAATTCCACACATTATTTTTTTCTTTTATAGTTTTCAATTTCTTCTTGTTCTGATCTTTCAATAGATAAGGAATTTTCTTTTACATCTTTTGTAATTACTGACCCTGCCCCAACTACAGCATTTTTATTTATTTTTATTGGTGCTACGAGCGAACTATTTGATCCTATAAAAACATTATCAGAAATAGTTGTTTTATTTTTTTTAACCCCGTCGTAGTTACAAGTAATTGTACCAGCACCAATATTGGAATTTTTACCAATTAGGGTGTCTCCGATATAAGAAAGATGATTAACTTTAGAATTTTTTTTAATTTTTGATTTTTTTGTCTCAACAAAATTACCAATTTTAACTCCAGACATTAAATGTGTTCCTTCTCTTAATCGTGCGTAAGGTCCAACCTTAACTTTATTTTCTATTTTTGCTCCCTCAATATGACTAAATGATAAAATTTCAACATTGTTCCCGATTTTCACTTTTTTTCCAATAACTACATAAGGATTAATAGTTACATTTTTTCCAAATTTAGTATCTTTTGATAAAAATATTGTTTCTGGTGCAATTAAATTTACACCAGATTTAATTGCTTTTTTTCTCAGCAACTCTTGGTTAGATCTAAATTTATCAATTGTTTTTAGATATGATTTTGTTTTCATAAAAATTTGTATTTACATTAGATTTAATGTGGTAATAAGTCACAAAATATTTCTTTATAATACTTATTAAAAATGACTCAAAAATTAACAATTTTATTTGATTTAGACGGAACGCTAGTTGATACGGCGCCAGACTTAATGGGTGCTCATAATCATGTCATGAAAAAATTTGGTTATCCTCAAAAGAGTCTTGATGACATCAAGCATATCGCGGGTCGAGGTGCCTGGATAATGATGCAAAGAACATTTAGAGATGAAATAAAAGATGAAAAATTAAAAAAAGAAATGGTTAAAGAATTCATAAATTATTATGCAAAAAATATTGATAGAGGAAGCAAACCAATTAAAGGTGTAGTTAAATTTCTCGATTGGGCAAAATCAAAAAAAATTTTAATGGCTGTTTGTACAAACAAGCAAGAAAGACTTGCTGTTGATCTACTCAAAAAAATCAATCTATCACAATATTTCGAATATATAGCCGGGTGTGATACTTTTGATTTTAATAAACCCGACCCAAGACATTTAACAAATGTTATCGATATAATTGGTGGAGATATTAATAAAAGTATTATGATTGGCGATAGCGAAGTAGATTCGCAATCAGCATATAACGCTAAAATTCCATTTATTTTGGTTGAGGAGGGATATACAGAAAAAAACATTAATGAAATTCCACACAAAACTCTTATAAAAGATTTTTCTAATTTTGAAAAAATTGTTGAAAAATATTTATGATTGATCTTCAGCTGTTTGGTGCTCTAGTTACTTATTATTTTATAATGTTTGCTACACCTGGTCCAAATAATGCAATGTTGACAGCATCAGGATTAAAATTTGGGTTTCTAAGAACACTCCCCCACTTAGTTGGTATTCCACTGGGTCACATTTTTCAAATAGGACTAGTTTGCTTCGGTATTGGAAACTTATTTTTAATTTTTCCCGATTTACAATTTTATATGAAAATATTGTGTTTTATTTATTTGCTTTATCTGGGATGGAAAATAATAGGTTCATTTAGTCTTGCTGAAAAAGATACTAAAGGAAGACCTTTAAAATTTTATGAAGCATCTTTGTTTCAATTTATTAATCCGAAAGCATGGACTATAGCGATCACAGTTGCCTCAGGTTTTTTTCCAACAGAAGAAAATTTTTTAATAGCTGTAATGTTCATAACAATTACTGCTGCAGTAGTTTGTTTCCCATCAATATGTATTTGGGCTATATTTGGAAATAGCTTAAGAGTTTTTATTAAAAATGAAAAAACTAAAAAAATTACTGAATATATCTTAGCTATATTGTTGGTTTTAACTGCTATTACAATACTCTTAAAATAATCTTTGATTTTATATTTTTGTTTTAATATAAAAACTTAATGCATTTTACAAAAAAAAATGCTGGGGAGAAAAGAAAAGATTTTATAAACAATCTTAAAGAAAAAAAATTACTTAGATTTCCTGGCGCATACAATCCTTTGTGTGCAAAATTGATTGCTGAGATTGGTTTTGATGGAGTTTATATTTCAGGTGGCGTTATGTCTAATGATCTTGGAATTCCAGATATAGGACTTACAACACTTAAACATGTAAATTATAGAGCAAACCAAATATCCAAAGTAACTGATTTACCTTCAATCGTTGATGCGGACACTGGTTTTTTAGATTGCAAAAATACTATTGAGACTTTTGAAAATTCTGGTCTTGCTGGATGCCATATTGAGGATCAAATAGCTGAAAAAAGATGTGGGCATTTAGAAAATAAAGAACTTATTTCTACAAACGAAATGGTGAAAAAAATAAAAGAGTCTGTAAAAGCGAGAAAAGATGAAAATTTTTCAATAATTGTCCGAACAGATGCAAATCTTGTAGAAGGTCTAGAGAAAACTATAGAGAGAATAAAAGCTTATGAGGCAGCCGGTGCAGATATTATATTTCCAGAGTCAATGAAAGATGAAAAAGAGTTTGAAAATGTTAGAAAAAACTCAAAAATTTACTTACTTGCAAATATGACTGAATTTGGAAAATCAAAGTTATTATCAACAAAAGAATTGGAAAATTTAGGATATAATATTGTAATTTACCCTGTAACTACACAAAGATTGGCAATGAGGAGCGTTGAGGATGGATTAAGGTCTATTTTTAAGGATGGACATCAAAATAATATTATAGATAAAATGCAAACTCGTAAAAGGTTATACGAACTTGTGGAGTATGAAAAATATAATACTCCTGACAAGAAAATTACAGATTTTAAAACTGAAGGACATGAATAAATTATGAGTGACGAAGTTAAAAAAGGTTTAATGGGTATAGTAGTCGATGAAACTACTATCTCACAAGTTATGCCAGAAATTAACTCTCTTACATACAGGGGTTATAAAGTTCAGGATCTTTGTGAAAAATGTATTTTCGAAGAAGTTGCCTATCTCGTTTTAAATGGTGAGCTTCCAAGATCAAAAGAATTAAAAAAATTTATTAATGAAGAAAGAGATAATCGTAAATTATCTAAACAAATTTTGAATGATATAAAAAATATGCCAAAAAAAGCACATCCAATGGATGCAATAAGATCAGCAGTTAGTTTAATGGGTCTTGAAGACAAAGACGCAAGTGATAATTCTCCAAAAGCAAATATGAGAAAAGCGATGAGAATTTTTGCACAAACACCTACAGCTGTTGCTGCATATTTTAGAGCGAGAAAAGGTAAAAAATTTATACCTCCTAATAAGAAATTATCGTATTCAGAAAATTTCTTCCATATGATGTTTGGTAAAGTTCCAAAGAAAGAAATAGTTGAAGCTTTTGACGTTTCAATGATACTTTACGCAGAACATAGTTTTAATGTTTCTACTTTCACAGCAAGAACAATAACAAGTAGCTTATCAGATATGCATGGTGCAATAACTGGAGCGATCGCTAGTCTTAAAGGACCCTTGCATGGGGGAGCTAATGAGGCAGTAATGCACATGTTTAAAGAAATTAAATCTCCTCATAAAGCAAAGGTTTGGATTAATAACGCATTAGACAAGAAAAAAGTTGTTATGGGTTTTGGTCACAGAGTCTATAGAAGCGGTGACTCTAGAGTTCCAACTATGAAGAAATATTTTTTGAAAGTAGCTGAGTTAATGAAAAATACTAAATATCCGGAGATGTATAATATTTTGGAAGAAGTAATGCTTGAGAGAAAAAATATCCATCCTAACGTTGATTATCCATGTGGACCAACTTATCATTTGATGGGAATAGATACAGATTTTTTTACACCCGTTTTTGTCATGGCTAGAATTACCGGGTGGTCTGCTCATATCATGGAGCAGCATACTGCAAATAAATTAATTAGGCCTTTATCTAAGTATAAAGGAAGCGAGCACAGAGAGGTGCTAGCTTTGAATATAAGATAATTATATTGTTATTTTTGCAAATCTTTTTTCAATAACTTCAAATTTTAACTTTTTTTCTTTTACAAATTGATCAACAGCCTTCTTAACGCCTGTAATATAGTCTGCGTCTTCATAATCATCACACAAAATTATTGCGTCTTTGTTTGACGAAATTTTATTAAAAACTAAATTTAGATCATTAAAAACGGTCTCAAAACTATGTCCTCCATCTAAGAATGCAAAATCAATATTTTCCACATCTAAATATTCCAAAATCTTATTTGAATTTCCTTTAATTAAGGTGGTATTTTTTGAAAATTTTTTTAAAAATTTTTGAACACTTTCGTAGGAATTTAAATTTTCTCTTAAAATTATATTGTAAAATAAATTTTTTATTGGATTTGAAAAACTTTGTTTTTTCAAATAATTGGGTACTTTTTCATCTTCGTTTGCTTTACCCCCAAACAAGTCAATACCAATATATTTAAAATTTCCCGAATGAATAATGTTTAAAAGTTCACAAACGTTTCTTGCCGTAACACCACAAAAAACGCCTACTTCCAGGAAAACCTTTGGTTTGTGTTGGTTGACAATATTTAAAAAAATATTTCCCCAATTTTTTTTTAATCCTGATTTTCTCCAGTAAGTTTTATAGTCAACACTCAATGATTAAGAAAATGCTTCTGCCCAAGAGCCTTTTGTTGATGCCTTAGAATATTCAGTAGCTCTTCCTTCAAAAAAGTTCATGTGCTCAACAGCATTAAGCATTGTATCTAGCCAAGTAAGTGGATTTTCTTTAACTTTATAGATTGGTTGTAAACCAAGCTGTATAAGTCTTCTGTCCCCTATCCATCTAATATATTTTTTAACTTGATCAGCTGTTAAACCTTGTATTGGCCCCATTTTAAAAGCTAGGTCAATAAATGCATCTTCATGATCAATTATAGTTCTGCAAGCATCGTAAAGTTCTTTTTGTAATTTCTCAGTCCAAATTTCAGGGTTTTCTTTAATGAAGGCTCTGAATAGTCTAATCATTGAGTTACAGTGGAGAGTTTCATCTCTTACCGACCACGTAACTATTTGACCCATCCCTTTCATTTTATTATGCCTTGGAAAATTTAAGAGAATTGCAAAACTAGCGAAAAGTTGTAGTCCCTCAGTGAACGCACTAAATACAGCAACTGTTTTAGCTATATCAGCTTTTGATTTAACGTTAAATCCTTGCATGTAATCATATTTATCTTTCATCTCTTTATATTTCATAAAAGCTGAATATTCTGATTCTGGCATGCCAATTGTATCTAATAAATGAGAGTAAGCAGCAATATGCACTGTCTCCATAGCTGCAAATGCTGTCATCATCATCAAAACTTCTGTCGGTTTAAAAACAGTTGTGTAATGTCTCAAATAGCAATTGTTTACCTCTACGTCAGCTTGAGTAAAAAATCTAAAAATTTGAGTTAATAAATTTTTTTCTTCTTGCGATAAGTTTTTTTGCCAATCTCTTACATCATCACCTAGTGGTACTTCCTCTGGTAGCCAGTGTATTCTTTGTTGCGTTAGCCATGCATCATAACACCATGGGTATCTAAACGGCTTATAGACAGGATTTTCAACTAATAATCCACCTTTGAAAACTTCTTGATCTTTTTTTAATTTAATTACTGACATGATAAACACTCCTCATATTTATTTTCTTCATTATCTGATTCTTTTTTGTTTGAATAAACATTCTTTGTCACATCTGTTGATGATCCTGAATTAATATTTTCTGCTCTTTGTATAGATTTAGATCTGCAATAATACAGACTTTTAAGCCCTTTTTTCCAAGCTTGAAAATGTAACTGGTGAAGGTCCTTTTTATGTACATCAGCCGGCACGAAAACGTTAACAGATTGCGCTTGTGAAACGTGTGGTGTTCTATCTGCACCAAGTTCTACTATCCATCTTTGGTCAATTTCAAAAGCGGTCTTGAAAGTTTCCTTTTCCTCTTTCGTTAAAAAGTCTAAATGAGATACAGAACCTTGATTAGTGGTAATACTTGACCAAATTTCATCGGTATTTTTATTATACTTTTCTAAAACCTCAGTTAAATATTTGTTTCTAACATTATATGAACCAGACAATGTTTTATGGGTGTAACTATTTGCAGCAATAGGTTCTATACCGGGTGAAGCACCACCACAAATTATAGATATAGATGCCGTTGGTGCAATTGCAGTCTTGTTTGAAAATCTTTCCTTAATTCCAAACTCCGCAGCATCAGGACATGCGCCCCTTTCCTCGGCTAAGTCCTTTGATGCTTTATTAACTTTGTCATCTATGTTTTTAAATATTTTTTTATTCCAAACTTTGCTCATCACAGATCCAAAAGGAATACCTTTTTTTTGAAAAAATGAGTGTAAGCCCATCACCCCTAGACCTACGCTTCTTTCTCTTGCTGCCGCGTATTTCGCATTTGCAAAGCTATCTGGGGCTTTATTAATAAAATCTTCAAGAACATTATCTAAAAATCTCATAACATCCTCAACAAAGTTTTTGTCATCTTTCCATTCATCATATTTTTCTACATTTAAAGATGATAAACAACAAACGGCGGTTCTTTCTTTTCCGTCTCTATCTATTCCAGTTGGAAGGGTAATTTCGCTACAAAGGTTAGATGTCTTAACTGTTAAACCTGCTAATTTATGATGTTGGGGTATTTGGCGATTTACAGTATCAATATAAACAATATATGGTTCTCCTGTTTCAACTCTAGCTGTTAGTAATCTTATCCATAAGTTTCTTGCAGAAAGAGAAGATTGGATAGAGCCGTCTTTAGGACTACGCAATGCCCACTGACTGTCAGTTTCTACTGCCCTCATAAAAGCATCAGAAACTAAAACACCATGGTGTAAGTTTAAAGATCTTCTGTTTGTATCACCACCTGTTGGTCTTCTCATCTCGATAAATTCCTCAATCTCAGGATGATCAATTGGTAAGTAACAAGCAGCAGATCCTCTTCTTAAAGAACCTTGGCTGATTGCTAATGTCAAAGAGTCCATAACTTTAATAAAAGGAATTATCCCAGATGTTTTTCCAACCTTTCCAATTTTTTCGCCTATTGATCTTAAATTGCCCCAATAACTTCCTATTCCCCCACCTCTTGCAGCTAACCAAACGTTTTCACTCCAAAGTCCCAATATGCCTTCTAGACTGTCTCCAGCCTCGTTTAAAAAACAAGAAATTGGTAAACCTCTTTCGGTTCCACCGTTAGACAATACCGGTGTGGCTGGCATAAACCATAAATTGCTTATGTAATTATAAAGTCTTTGAGCGTGAAGATTATTATCTGCGTAAGTACTTGCAACTCTCGCAAATAGATCTTGGTATGATTCATCCTGTCCTAAATATCTATCGCTAAGAGTGGCTCTACCAAAATCTGTTAAATTTTTATCTCTAGATCTATCTATTTTTATTGTTATACCCTTATCGTTTTGAAATAATTCTGTTTGATCATTTAAAGAAAATAAATCTGGTTTTTTATTATTTAGTTCTTTAAGACTACTTTTCTCAATTCTATCTAAGTTCGATACAGCTTTTTCTATTGCCAAAGATACGTTTTTATTCATAATATCCTTATTAATTGACTTTTAGAGTAAAACAACTATATGTTGTGTTACTTATATGTTAGTACACCATATAGGAGTAAAATCAATAGAACATTATAAGAACATTCGATTTATTTTGCAAGTCTTAAATTTGTTAATAAAATTTATAAAAAAACCCTAATTCAATAGTATTTATAGTTAATGAAAATTAATCCTAACGGTTTTAGAGAATATGATGCTAGATGGTTATTTCAAAAGGATATCGATATTGATGGAATTAACGATCTAGGAAAAGGTTTGGGGTCTCAGGTAATTAAACATACTAAAAAAACAAATCCAAGAATAATAGTTGGTCACGATTATAGATCATACAGTGAAAAAATCAAAAAAGCTCTTATTGAAGGGTTAACTTCAACAGGATGTTATGTTGAAGATGTGGGACTATCTTTATCTCCAATGGTTTACTACGCACAATTTAATTTAAAATCAGATGCAATTGCGATGGTTACAGCTAGTCATAATGAAAATGGATGGACGGGAGTAAAAATGGGAATAAAAAAAGGTTTAACTCATGCTCCGGATGAAATGTTAGAGTTAAAAAATTTAACTTTAAACAAACAGTTCGTTGTAGGTAATGGAAAAGTAAAGAAAATAGAAGATTTTAAAAAAATTTACATAAATAATTTAATAAAAAAAAATAAAGTTTCAAAAAAAATTAAAGCAGTTGTTGCGTGTGGTAATGGGACTGCAGGTATTTTTGCTCCACAAATTTTAAAGGGTATTGGATGTGAAGTAATTGAATTAGATTGCAATTTAGATTGGAATTTTCCAAAATACAATCCTAACCCAGAGGACTTGAATATGCTTCATGCTATAGCAAAAGTGGTTAAAGAAAATGGTGCAGATATTGGGTTTGGTTTCGATGGCGATGGGGATAGATGTGGAGTAATCGATAATGAAGGTAACGAAATTTTTTCAGATAAAATAGGTTTATTAATTGCAAGAAATTTATCAGATAAATATAAAAATTCAAAATTTATTGTAGATGTTAAATCAACAGGTCTTTATTCAAGGGATAAAGTGTTACAAGAAAATAAATGTAAAACGATTTATTGGAAAACTGGTCATTCTCATATTAAGAGGAAAGTACATTTAGAAAATGCGTTGGCCGGTTTTGAGAAAAGTGGTCATTTCTTTTTTAACAAACCTTTAGGTTACGGTTACGATGATGGAATTAATTCGGCAATTCAAATCTGTCATTTAATTGATATTAAAGATAAAAAGATTAGTGAGATTATTGGAGAATTACCGAAAACTTTTCAGTCACCGACCATGGCTCCTTTTTGTAAAGATGAAAATAAATACCAAGTTGTTGATCAAATAGTTGAAAAAATCAAAGAAATTAAAAGTAATAAAATTAAAATTGATGACCAAAATATATCTGAAATTTTAACTATAAACGGTATCAGATTTACTTTAGAGGATGGATCGTGGGGTTTAATACGGGCATCTTCTAACAAACCATCGTTAGTTATAGTTGTTGAAAGTCCATCATCAGACAAGAGAAAAAAGAATATTTTCGATTTTATAGATAACCTTCTGAAAAAAACTAATAAAATTGGTGCGTACGACCAGAAAATTTAAAAATTAAAATATTCGTACATAAACCTGCTGGCTATAATTATTAAGAAAAAACCGAATAATTTAGCAATTAAATCTCTTTTGATTTTATGAACTGCTGTAGCACCAATTTTAGCCATTATAATTGTAATTGGTATAAATATAAAAAAAGCTGGAATGTTTATAAAACCCGTACTTAGAGGTATATTTTTTTGCATTATTATACCTGTAGTTAAAAATCCTATTGTGCCAAATATTGATATTAGAAAGCCAATTGAAGCAGCGGTTCCTATTGCTTTATTTATAGTGTAACCAACGAATTTTAAGATAGGTACATTCATAATGGCTCCTCCTATACCCATTAAAGAAGATACAAAACCCACAACAAAACCAAATGTAGTTCTTTGAATTAGATTAAACTTTATTTTTAATTTTGTTTTATCTTTTAAGAAAATTAAATTTAATGCAAGAAGATAAATAATTAAGCTAAAAAAAAGTACTAATGATTTTGTATTCATTAAAGCAGCTGAAAAGGCACCAATTACAACACCAATTACAACGAATATTCCATAAGTTTTTAAAATATTTAAATCGACTGCTTTATGTTTGTAATGTGTGTAAACAGACATCATGGCTGTGGGAACAATTATTGCGAAGGAAGTTCCAACAGATAAATGCATTATTAGCGATTTATCAATACCTATTGAATTAAAAATATAAAAAAGACATGGTACAGTTATAATGCCTCCACCAATCCCAAAAAAACCTGCAAAGAATCCAGCAACAGTGGCAGTTAATGCCATTACAATTAATAAAAATAGTACTTGATTAGATCCAAACGTTTCAATCATTGAGATACTTGATTAGCTTTTTCATTATTCTGAGCAATTGTCATTATATGATGTACTTTTTGAAAATCTGAGTCCCTTGCCATCATATTGTCACTTAAATACCTCTTCCATTTATTTGCTCCACTCTGGCCATGGTATAATCCAACTGTATGTCGCATTATTTGATTTACTCTGGTTCCTTTTTTTACTTCATCTTTAACGTACTCAACCAACATTTCTGCTATTTCAGATCTTGTTGGAATGTTAGTGTTTTTAAATATTCTTTTTTCAATATCAGCTAAAAAATATGGATTTTGGTAGATAGCCCTTCCAATCATTACACCATCACATTTATTTAAATGCTCAATAATTTGATCTGAATTAGTAATTCCTCCATTTAAAATTATTTCTAGATCTTTATTACTTTTTTTAATTTCGTGAACCATAGGATAGTTTAATTTTGGTATTTTCAAATTTTCCTTTGGTGTAAGGCCTTTTAAAATTGCTCTTCTAGCATGCAATATTATTGTTTTACATCCGGCTTCTGAAATTTTTTTTACAAAAGAGTTTAGATACTCAAACGTTTCTGTGTTATCAAAACCTATTCGTGTTTTTGCTGTTACTGGTATTGTGCAGTTATTAACCATACTGTTTATACAATCTGCAACTAATTCAGGTTCTTTAATTAAACAAGCTCCAAACTTATTTTTTTGAACTTTTTTACTAGGACAACCCAAGTTTATATTAATTTCGTCGTAACCCATATCTTCTGCTATTTTACATACCTCAATTAATTCTTTTTGGTTAGAACCACCAACTTGAAGTGCTAAAGGTTTTTCAATCTTGTTAAATCCTAAAATTTTTTTTCTATCTCCATGAATTGCTGACTTTGTTGCAACCATCTCTGTATAAAGCATTACGTTTCTACTCATTAAACGTAAAAAAAATCTTTCGTGACGATCAGTACAATCCATCATTGGAGCTACACTCACAGTTCTATTTATTTTCATAATATTTGTTATGTTTTGTCTTTAGGTAAAAAAATATAATTATCCCCAATTTGCTTAATTAATTTATATCCTAAATTTATGACATAGTTAATTATTTCATCGTTTGTAGTCTGCATACTTTCGAGGTTTCTTTTGTTATTATTCCATATTTCCACAATTATAATTGGTTTATACTTTGTTATTTTATTTTTTCCCCCTTTTAAAAGCTCATACTCTTTACCTTCAACATCAGCTAATAAAATATCAAAATTTGAAATATTTAAATCATCTAACTTTTTCATTTCATTAGAATATTTTTTACTATGAATATTAGATGAAAGTCTTTTGTGTGATATATCCTCATCTGTAATTACATGCATACCACCTGTGTTATTTTTTATTCTAATATTTTCATCATCTAAAAAATAGATTTTTTTATTTTCGTCACCTATTGCTAAATTAAAAACTTGAATATTCTTTATATTATTAATTTTTATATGCTCCTCCAGATGTTTAAATGTGAGTGGATATGCTTCAATTGCTGTAACTTTTTCAATATATTTAGAAATTGGTAGAGCTACCGTCCCTATATGACACCCAATGTTAAGAAAATGTTTTAAATTGAATTTTTTTATTAACTGTCCAACTGTAAAGAGTATATTATTATTCCATTGAATATTGTTTATAAGAGACTTTTGAATAAGATCATTTTCATTTTTAATAATATATTTAATTTCGTTAATTTTAACAGTCTGTTTAAGATTTTTCATCGTAGGTCCAAAAAATTTTGGAATTATACCAGATAAATTATTTTTTTTCTTCTTCGGATGGTAAAGGTTGTTCTTCTGTCTCAGATTTTACTTCTTCCGTTAATTGGAGAGTTGTTTCTGGCTCTTTTTTTTCATCTGAAGAAGAAGTGTTTTGGATTGGGGCTTTTCTCATTCTTTTGGAAGGTAATATTGCTACACCGCTTCTTGAAACTTCTCCTTTATATTCTTTTTCGAAATCATCATTTGAAATTTCTTCTTCTATTACTTCTTCATCACTTTCGTTAGGTTCTTTTCTTAATCTTAGCACTGCGTTCTTTTTAAGTTCATCAATGTCAACTTTTCCTTCTCCTATTTCTCTTAAAGCTACTACAGTATTTTTGTCGTTATCCTTCTCTACAAGCATTTCAGCTCCAGAATTTAATTGAGAAGTTCTTTCTTTTGCTAAGAGAACTAAGTCATATTGATTATCAATTTTTTTTAAACAATCTTCTACGGTGATACGTGCCATAAATCTGAGCAATAAGTATTAAAAACAATTCATAAAATCAAGTTTTTTGTTGAATATTTTTAGGTTCAATCGAACTTTTTATAAAAACCAACATAATTAATGTTATACTTACATACAGAGCGCTAATCATAGCGATATTTTCGATCGAATATCCACTATCAATTAAAAACCCGAAAAGTGCTGTTCCAAAAGCAGTTGAAAAAACCATTAAAGCAGTCGTAAGTGCTCTTATTCCTCCAAGAAATCTAACCCCATAGATTTCAGCCCATAATGATGAGCCTAAAACATTTGCTAAACCATTTGATGCACCCATTAATCCAAAAAATATGTATGCATAAAATGGATTATCAAATAAATACAAAATAATGAGTCCTATAAGAAGAGGTAAATTAACGAAAGGGATTAATTTCCTACTTGTAAATTTGTCTACCAAAAAACCAGAAAATATTAAAGTCAAAATTGAAATTATAGAATAAATCATGAACGATTTTGGTATTACATAAATATTCCATAATTTTGACTCAGCTATAAAAGATTGATATATGAATACGCCTGTAGCAATCCATGGTAATGCTAACATGTTTAAAGCTATGATATAAAACTTAAAATCTTTTAATACCTCAGATCTTTTCCAACTTTTTATATCAATAAAATTTTTATTTTTTATATTTGTGCCTTCTCTTGAATCAATTGTAATATTTTTTATTGTATAAAAAACTACTAACGGTAAAACTATTATTATAATAATTGAAATAAAATGCCATATAGTTCTCCATGAATAAAAGGTTAATAAAAAAACAATTAGTACTGGTAAAATAAATTCGGCTGAAGAAAGTCCGAACCAAATTCCACTCAGCGCCCTTCCTCGTCTTTTGTTGAAATATCTTGAAATTGTTGTAGATGAAGTATGTGACATTAATCCTTGACCAGAAAATCTCATTAAAAAAATTGCTACAATTAATATATAAATATTATTTATGAAAGAAAAAAATACCGATGAAAAAAATAAAATACCTATGACAACTATTGAATAATTTAATAATTTATACTCATCAATTTTTTTTCCAAACCAAATTAAAACAATACTTGAACAAATAGTGGCTATTGCATAAATTGTGCCAAATTGTCCATGTGATATGTCAAGCTCATTTCTAATACTGGGATTAAATAGGCCAAGAAAAAAACTCTGTCCAAAACTTGAAAAAAATGTAAATATGAATCCAAATAATAAAACTTTTTTATTTAAACTAAGGTTAATCATTTATGAGCAAAGTTTCTTTCATAGGTTTAGGTGTAATGGGTTATCCCATGGCTGGTTATATATCAAAAGCAGGCCATGATGTAACTGTTTATAACAGAACAAAGTCAAAAGCAGAAAAGTGGATCAAAGATTACAATGGTAAATCAGCTGATACGCCAATGGACGCAGCTAAAGACAGTGACTATATATTTACATGTGTAGGAAACGATGATGACTTAAGAGAGGTGACTCTTGGAGATAAAGGATTATTTAAAACTGCAAAGAAGAGTTCGATTTATATTGATAATACAACTGCTTCTGCAAATATTGCTAGAGAACTTTATAAAGAAGCTAAAACAAAAGGGTTTAATTTTTTAGATGCCCCAATATCTGGGGGGCAAGCAGGAGCGGAAGGCGGTACTTTAACTGTGATGGTTGGTGGAGATGAAACTCCTTATAAAAAAGCTGAGCCCATTATTGATTGTTACAGTAAAAAAATAAAATTATTAGGCCCTTCAGGAAGTGGTCAGTTAACTAAAATGGTTAATCAAATATGTATTGCTGGTGTTGTTCAAGGTTTGTCTGAAGCTATTAATTTTGGGATGAACGCTGGTTTAAATATGATTGATGTCATCGAGGTTATATCAAAAGGAGCAGCCCAGTCATGGCAAATGGAAAATAGACATAAGACTATGATTGAAGATAAATTTGATTATGGATTTGCAGTTGATTGGATGAGAAAAGATTTAAAAATAGCCATGGATGAAGCTAAAAAAAATAATTCGCCTCTACCAATAACTAAAATAATTGATGAATATTATGCTGAGGTTCAGAAAATGGGCGGACAAAGATGGGATACTTCAAGCTTAATAAAAAGATTTAGAAAATAGATTGTGTCTGAAGAAGTAAGCTATTACGAAAATTCTAACGAAATCGAAAAAAAGATTTGGAAACTTTTAACAAATGCAGTTAAGGACAGATCTTCTGAATTCAGAACTCCGACTTTTATATGTGGTAATGGTGAAGATCTTGATGGACGAGTAGTTGTTCTAAGAAAAGCAGATCAACAGAATAATATTATTCAATACCATAGCGATATAAGATCATCAAAAATAAAAAAGATTAAAAACAATCCAAATGGCTCGATATTATTTTATGGAAAAGAAGAAAAAATACAATTGAGAATTAAAGCTATTTGCGAAATAAATTATAATAATGAAGTTACTAAAGAGTCTTGGGAAAAGACAGGTCATATTAGTAGAAAGTGTTATTTAGTTACTAATAGTCCTGGAACTAAATCAGACAAACCAACTTCTGGTTTAGATAATAAATTTAATAACTTTAGTTTTACAAAAAAAGAAAGCGAGGAAGGATATAAGAATTTTTGTGTTATTAGATGTAAAATAAAAAGTATTGAGTGGCTTTACTTGGCAGCAAAAGGACATCGCAGAGCTTTGATTGATTTAAATGGTCCAAAAAATTTTACTTGGTTAGTTCCCTAATTATTTTTTATACTTTTTAGATCCATCAACATAGTGTTTTGCATTTTCATGGATAGCTTTTATTTCCTCCTCTGTAACTTTTCTTAGAACTCTTCCTGGGCTTCCAACAACTAAAGAATTATCTGGAATGATTTTATTTTCGGTAATTAAACTGTTAGCACCAATTATACAATTTTTTCCAATTTTAGCGTTGTTTAAAATAATACTTCCTATACCAATCAATGTATCATCACCTATTTGGCAACCATGTAGCATAACCATGTGTCCAACAGTTACACCTTTACCAACATTTAATTTAAATCCTGGGTCAGTATGAAGTACACTTCCATCCTGTATATTAGAGTTTTCACCGATTGTTATTAATTCGATATCTCCTCGAAGTACCGCATTAAACCAAATACTTGAATTTTTTTCTAATTTAATCTTTCCTATAAGTGTAGCATTTGCTGCAACCCATGCTTCAGGATGAACCTCAGGTACATTTTTTTCGAAGTCATAAATCATATTTTTATGTATAATACATTATGGTTTTAACTAAAACACCTATATGTAATTTTGGTGAAAAAACTAAATCTTTTGAGCTCAAAGGAATTGATGATCAATTACACAAATTAGAGGACCACATTGGAAAGAATGGTTTGTTGATTATGTTTATTTGCAATCACTGCCCTTATGTAAAAGCTATAATAAGAGATATTGTTGAGGATTGTAAAAATTTAAAAAAAGAAGGTGTAAATTCAATTGCAATAATGTCTAATGATACAAAGGAGTATCCCGAGGACTCCTTTGAGAATATGAAAATTTTTAGTAAAAGATTTAATTTTTCTTTTCCTTATCTAATTGACGATACTCAAGAAATAGCAAAAGCATATGGTGCAGTATGTACGCCTGATTTCTTTGGTTATAATAGTAAGCTTGAATTACAGTACAGAGGTAGAATCAGGGAATTAAAAGATTTAAAACCGATCAACTCAGGTGAGAGTGATTTATCAAGAGCTATGCGTTTAATAATAAAAACTGGAAAGGGGCCAAAAGAGCAAATTCCTAGCATGGGCTGTAATATCAAGTGGACTAAATAATGTTTGTAATTTCAACAAGAAACTTTCCACCTGATGTTGGGGGGATGCAAAATTTAATAGGTGGTTTAGCTAAAGCATTAGTGAATCACGGTCCGGTTACGGTTTTTGCGGATAAAACTGAAAAACAAACTGAGTATGATAAAATTTCCAAAGCCACAATTGAAAGATTTGGTGGTTTTAAACTTTTTAGAAAATATAGAAAGGCTAATAGAGTTTCTGAATTTATTAAAGAAAATAAAAATATAAGATCAATTTTTTTTGATCATTGGAAAAGTGTCGAGAAAATAAATTTAAATAATATTAAAAATATACCTACTTTCTGCCTTGTGCATTCCAAAGAAATAAATCACGAAAAAAATTCTGGTTTAAATAAAAGGATTTTAGTTTCACTTGAAAAAGTTGAATTTATAATAGCAAATTCAAAATTTACAAAGAGACTGGCTATAACTATAGGTTTGCCCGAAAAAAAAATTCATATTATTCATCCTGGACATGATGAACCTTTAAATATTGATAGCGAATTTAAAAGAGAGTCAGAAAAATACTATAATGATAGTTTTCCTAAAATTCTAACTATAGCAAGATTGGAAAGAAGAAAGAATCATCAAAATATTTTAATGTGTATAAGAAATTTAAAAGAAAAATTTCCAAAAATAAAATACATAAGTGTTGGTGATGGTGATGAAAAAAAAAGATTATTATCATTAGTGAAAGAACTTAAGTTGGAAAAAGAAGTACTATTTTTAAATAATATAGATCAAAAACTAAAAATATCTCTTATCCAAAGTTCGAATCTATTTTTGATGCCATCCATTAAATACAAGAGATCTGTAGAGGGATTTGGAATATCTTTTATTGAAGCTGCTAGTTATGGAGTTGGGTCTATTGGTGGAAAAGATGGTGGAGCTGAAGATGCAATAAAAAATAACGAAACCGGTTTAATTTGTGATGGCCAAGATATATCTTCAATATATAATAGTATTTTAGAATTTTTTAAAAATGATAATTATAAAAAATTTGGATCAAATGCTATTAAATTTTCACAAAACTTTTCTTGGAAAAAAATTATCAGACAATATTTAGATTTAATTTAAGTCTATTTTTATTTTATTAATAACGGTTTCGACTTTTAAATCTTTTAAGTTTTTAACCTCTAAAGCTTTCATATTATTTTGGCCAATACTTACCTTATTTGGAGAAACATGGCTTCCAAATAAAACTAAACCTTTTTTATTTAAATGTGATGATATATGTGCTGGTCCTGTATCATTAGATACAACATAACTTGCCTCTTTTATTAAACTAATAAGTTCTATTAAATCTAAAGCTTTACTATTATTTAAAATAATATTTGCGCTTAAATTTTTTGCTTTTTCTATCTCGTTTGGGGCGGGAGCAATAACAATATTATATTTTTCTCCAAATATAGATTTTATTTCTTTAATTAGATCAGGAAAATAAGGCCAAATTTTATTTTTATGTTTTTCTGAACTAAATGGAAATATAGCAATATACTCACCATCTATATGTTGATTTATTATTGGTTTAATATTTTTAAAAGCCCAGCTTAAATCTAAATTTTCGGTATATTTTGTTTTAATTAAGCTTTTTTGCAATTGTATTTTCATTCTTTTTAAAACTGGATCGTTATCAAAATCTGATTTTTTCTGGTTTTTCTCTAATGATGTTTCTGAACTTGACCAGTCTACACCTTTAAAAAAAAATTTTCTGTAGAAATTTGTTCTTGAAGAATTTTGTAAATCAAATACTTTTTCAAATTTAAACCTTGATAACATTTTTTTTAAACGTAATAGATAAAATATATTCCATCTTGGAAGTCTTTTGTCTATAAGAACTCCATTTATGTAAGGGCAGTTTGACATGAAATTTACGTACGGAGAGGTTGTTAGTAAGAGAACTTCATCATTGGGGAAGGACTCTTTAATATCCTTCATTGCCCCATTTGCTTGGATTAAGTCGCCTAAAGATCCATGTTTAATAATCAATATATTTGACATTAAAAGTTAAAATAACATAGTTTATAAATATTCAATGAAAAAAATTTTAGCTGAAATTTCTCTGGGCGAATTAGCTGATAAAATAACTATTTTAGAGATTAAGATGAAAAAAATAATTGATAAAGAATCACTTAATATTCTCAAAAAAGAGTACCAGAGTCTCAAAGCTATAGAATTAAAGGATTTAGATTTAGATAAATATGAGAAACTTTTTAATGAGCTTAAATCAATAAACGAGAGACTTTGGGATATTGAAAATGAAAAAAGATTATTGGAAAAAAATTCGGATTTTAGTGATAAATTTATCAAAGTTTCAAGAGATGTTCATTTTATGAATGACAAAAGAGCAAAAATTAAAAAAGAGATCAACAGATCATTTGGGTCAAATATTGAAGAAGTTAAAGAGTATACTAAATACTAAGAATGATCTTTATTTGATGAAGAAGCGAAATTCCATCTGCAGTCAAAACTTGGAATAAAAACCTCATCAAGTATTACGTTGCCAAAATTATTTTTTAACAACTCTAACCAATTTTTCACTTGTCTAGGTTTTTTTGACATACATCCAACCTGGGCTGTAATTACTCCTCCCGGTTTTAATATTCTCTTTAATCCTTTCATATTTTTCGAAGCCAAATCAATGCAAAACTGATCATCGTTTAAATCTACAAAAATTTTATCATACTTTGAATTTTTTACTTTTTTAATACTTTCAAATGCATCTCCCCAATAAGTTTTTACTTTGTTGTTGGCTTTAATATCTCCACAAACTTTTAAAAGATGTTTTTGACATGCTTTTACCACTTCGGGGTCTAGTTCATACCAGTCAATTAAATCAAAGCCTTTTGACGAAAGCTCTCTAGCTACTCCACCATCTCCTCCACCAATAATTGCAGCACTTGAATTATTTTTAGATAGATTTAAAGCAGACCCAACAAATTGTCCGCTATATTTTTTTTCATCTTTTTCTGCAACTTGTAACTCGCTATCAATAAATAAAGATGGTCCAAATTCTTCTAATTTTAGAACTTCAATATGTTGTCCTACTTTAGAAACAAAGTTTTCTAAAACATCGCTCACAACATAGTATTTTTTATGTCCTGGTGTACTGTATATGTCTTCATAAATTCCTTTGTTGCTTCTATCAAAACTTCTTACCACAGCTCTTTCATGTTTAATCTCTTCTTTCAGTATATCCAGTGCTGCAGTAGGTGATATCTTTCCACAAGTGAAGAAATCAAAACTAATTATACCCTTTTCAGGAAAAGTATGAAAACTCATATGGCTCTCTGCTAGAAGTGCTAAACAAGTATATCCCTGAGGTTTAAATATTTTTTCTGCGATGTTAAGGACTTCAATTTTGGCTTTTTTTGCTATTTTATATATAACTTTATTATAAAAATCTGGAGCGTAATCTCGTTTTACGCCTAAAAAATCTATCGTTACGTGTTCTCCAACTTTCTTCATTGTATCAACCTTTTTTAACGACTCTTTATTTTTTATACTTGTTATTTAATTTTTTACAACTAAAAATATTCTTGTTAATAAAAAAGGAGATTGATTTTGAAAAATAATTGGTCAAACAAAATTGCAAATCATTATGTAAAAAAGTACAAAAAACTTGGTTTTTCTAAGGATTTGGCTTTAAGAGTCTATACAACTCGTCTTCTTGGAAGAAATCCTGAACTTGTTCTTCATGGCGGGGGTAATACATCCGTAAAAACTACGATTAACGATATAGACGGAAAAAAATATAATGTTTTATGTGTCAAAGGTAGTGGATGGGATATGGCAGACATTGAACCACCTGGTCTTCCGGCAGTAAAATTAGATCCCCTTTTAAGTCTAAGAAAGAAAAAATATTTGTCAGACGAAGATATGGTTGCTTTTCAAAAAAGAAATTTAATAGATATTAAATCACCAAATCCTTCTGTAGAAACATTTCTACATGCCTTCTTGCCTTATAAATATGTGGACCACACACATGCTGATGCCGTAATGAATGTAACTAATAGACCAGGAGGACTAAATTTAAGTAAAAAAATATTTGGAAAAAAGGCTAGCATAGTTCCTTATGTAATGCCTGGTTTTATGTTAGCAAAAAAAGTGAATGAGATTTATTCTGAAAATCCAGATATCGAATGTCTAATACTTATGAATCACGGAATTTTTACTTTCTCTAATGATTGTAAAAAAGCCTATGACTTAATGATTAAATACGTTTCTAAGGCAGAAAAAGCTGTTAGAAAATTAAAGTCAAAAAAAATAAAACAAATTAAAAAAAATAATATTAAATTTAATCCACACGATATTGCACCGATAGTAAGAGGTCTTTTGTCAGAAAATAAAGATCAAAAATTTGTGATTAATTATAGATTAAACAAACATCTTAAATATTTCATAAATGGCAAAAATGTCAGAACTTATACATCAAAAGGTACAGCAACACCTGATCATGTTATAAGGGTAAAACCATTCCCTCTGATTATTACACCTAAAAAAAATTCATCTATAGATGGTTTTAAAAAGACCGCAGAAAAAGCTTTTGAAAATTATAGAAAAAAATATGTAAATTATTTCAAAGTAAATAGTAAAAAAGTTAAAGATAAAAAAGTTATGTTAGATACATCGCCAAGAGTAGTTCTTGTACAAAATGTTGGAATGTTTAGCGTTGGTAAAGATCTTGGTTCAGCTAAAATAGCAGGCGACTTAACAGAAACAAATGCAAAAGTAATTAGTTCCGTTGAAGAAACGTCTTCATATAAATTTATACCTGAAAAAGATCTTTTTGATGTTGAATATTGGTCACTGGAGCAAGCTAAAATTAAAAAAAAGAAAAAACTTTTAGAGGGAAATATTGTTGTTATAACTGGGGCCACAGGAACAATTGGTTTTGAAACCTATAAAATATTTAAAAGTTACGGAGCAGAAGTTGTTTTGTTAGATAACGATCTTAATCGTCTAAAAGAAGTTGAATTAAAAATTAAAGACCTTTGTATACATTGTGATGTTACAAATAAAAAAAGTGTAAAAAGAGCCTTTAAGATAATTTGTGAAAAGTTTGGTGGATTTGATATTTTAATATCAAATGCAGGAGCTGCACCAGGAGGAGCAATAGGCGAAGTAAGTGATGAGATATTAAGAAAAAGTTTTGAAATTAATTTTTTCTCTCATCAAAACTGTGCTTCTGAAGCGATTAAAATTATGAAAAAACAAAATATTAATGGTTGTTTATTATTTAATATTTCAAAACAATCTGTCAATCCTGGAAAAAATTTTGGACCATACGGTTTACCTAAATCAGCTTTATTAAGTTTGTGTAAACAATACGCCGTTGATTATGGATCTATAGGTATAAGATCAAATGGAGTGAATGCTGATAGAATAAAAAGTGGTCTTATGACTGGTAAAATGATTAAGATAAGAGCAAAAGCTAGATCTGTAAGTTCGGACACATACATGAGAGGAAATTTATTGTCTAATGAGGTAAAAGCCGAAGATGTTGCAAAAGCATTTTTTCATCTTGCAGTTTCGAAAAAAACAACTGGGGCTGTGCTTACAGTTGATGGTGGTAACATTGCTGCTTCTTTAAGATAAATTTTATTAGTCGTTCAAAAGAACTGGAAAAACTGGTTTCATTTTTAAAAATAATCTTTGATATTCTTGTTTTATACATTTATTCATAATGCAAGTCAGTCCAGCGGATTTGGAGATCTCATTAGCCTCGTTGTTTTGAATTCCAAACTGTAACCACAGTGTTTTGGCTCCAACTTTAATTGCTTTTTTTGCTATATCAGGAGTTTCTTTGGATGGTCTAAAGACATTTACAATATCTATTTGTGAAGAAATATCCTCTAATTTTTCAACTATTGTTTCTCCATTAACTTTTTTTCCAACTGAAAATGGGTTTACAGGTATAACTTTATATCCAAATTCTAAAAGATATTTCATAACAATGATCGAGGGCTTTAGTCTCATTTTGGCAACTGCTTCATTTTCCTTAGGAACACTTGCTCCAACCATTGCTATGATTTTAGAAGTCTGAAGTGTTTCTTTCATTAAATCATCTGAAATCATTTGTCTTTCCAATTAGGTTTTCTTTTCTCAATAAAAGCTGATATTCCCTCTTTTGCATCAAGGGCCATCATATTTTCACTCATAACTCTGCTTGTATATTTATAGGCTTTATCTAAAGGCATTTCTAATTGCTTATAGAAAGCTTTTTTTCCAATTTTAACAACCTTTCTAGACTTTAAAGAAATATTTTCTGCTAACTTTAAAACTTCCTCTTCTAAATTATCATTGCTAAAGTGATCATTTATTAAACCGATATCTTTAGCATGATTAGCGCTAACTGGTTCACCTGTTAAAAGCATTCTCATTGCTTTCTTTCTTGCAACGTTTCTGCTTAAAGCGACCATTGGGGTACTGCAGAAAAGACCTATGTTAACTCCGGGTGTTGAAAAAATTGCATCATCAGTACTCAATGCTAAATCGCAGGTAGCTACTAATTGACACCCTGCTGCAAATGCTGCACCATGTACTTTTGCAATAACTGGTTTATTACAATTTATTATAACCATCATCAGTTCTGAGCATAATTCAAATAGTTTTTTATAATTTGGTTTGCCTTTTAAAGATTTTACCTCTTTCAAATTATGACCAGCGCTAAAACCCTTTCCTGAACCTTCAATAATGATAACTCTAGTTTTTTGATCTTTATCAAGCTCTTTAAATCTACTTATTAATGATTTCAACATACTAGTTGATAAAGAATTATATGTTCCTGGATCGTTTAATTTAAGTCTAGTTATACCGCTATTTGATCCTTGTAAAAGTGTATAAGAATTGTTTTTCATTTAAATAAACTTTCTAATCCCTCCTTTGATGCATTACAAACACCTTTTTCTGTGATTAGGCCCGTTACATATTTGGCCGGGGTAATATCAAATGCTAAATTCATTGATTTACTTTTTTCTGGATAAATTAGAACTTTTTTTAATTTATTATTTTTATCTAACCCCTCTACATGGGAGAGTTCTTCGGAATTTCTCTCTTCGATTGGAATGTCTTTAGAATTTTTTATATTCCAGTCTATTGTCGAACTAGGTAATGCCACATAAAAAGGGACCTTATTATCATGTGCAGCAAGAGCTTTTAGATAAGTTCCAATTTTATTACAAACATCCCCGTTAGATAAAGTTCTGTCAGTTCCAACTATACACATATCTACTTGTCCCCTTTGCATTAAAATACCTCCTGCATTATCAGTAATTATAGTATTTGATATTCCCTCCTCATTTAGTTCATATGATGTAAGATTGGCTCCTTGGTTTCTAGGTCTTGTTTCGTCTACCCAAACATGAACTTTAATACCTTTTTTATGTGCATGATATATTGGAGAAGTTGCAGTTCCCCAATCAATAGTTGCCAACCAACCAGCGTTACAATGAGTTAAGATATTTATTGTATCTTTTTTTTTTTTGGATATTTCTTCAATTATCTTTAATCCATTAATCCCAATATTCTTACAAAAGCCAACATCTTCTTCACAAATATTTTTTGCTTCTTTTATAGCAATATTTAAAATTTCCTCACTATTAACTCCAGATAATTTTTTCATCATTCTATCAACTGCCCATTTTAGATTTATTGCAGTTGGTCTTGATTTGATCAGATCTTCACTCGATTTTTTTAAAAAAGACTGATCATTCTTTTCAATTATGGATAAAACTAATCCGTATGATGCTGTTGCTCCAATTAATGGCGCTCCTCTCACTTCCATATTTTTAATCGCAAGAATTGTGTCTTTAACACTTTTTAATTCTTTTATAATAAATTGATGTGGAAGTTTTGTTTGGTCAATTATTTTAACAATATTATTATCAAACCATATAGTTCTAAATGCTTTTCCGTTTATATTCATTTCTTTTTAAAAACTCTTCCAGCTATATGTTTTAATTTTTCTTTAGTTTCTTTTGTCATTAATTTTGGATCTGTAATAATAGCTGTATCCAAACAATTGTTTGCAGGATCTTTTTCATCATAGAACTGTTTGTAAGTTTTAATTAATTCTTTAATCATGTTTTGTGCATTAGATGCATTATTTTGTAAAGTTTTAACAACCATAGCAACATCTACTTCTTCATGCTCAGAATGCCAACAATCATAATCTGTAACCATTGCTACCGTGCAATATCTAATTTCAGCTTCTCTTGCTAATTTTGCTTCGGGCATGTTTGTCATGCCAATTACATCAGCTTTCCAAGATCTATATAAATTTGACTCTGCAAAAGTTGAAAACTGAGGGCCTTCCATAACTACGTAGGTTCCTCCCATCTGATGTTTTATATCAAGTTTTTTTAGAACCTCTTCACAACATTCTCTTAAAATTCTGCTAGTTGGCTGCGCCATTGATACATGAGCAACAATTTCTTTATCAAAGAAGGTTTTTACTCTTGAAAAAGTTCTATCTATGAATTGATCAACAATGACAAATGTTCCAGGGTCTAAATTTCCTTTTAATGAACCTACAGCGGATACAGATATTAGATCGGTTACCCCAAGTTGTTTCATAGCGTCAATGTTTGCTCTAAAGTTTATATTTGTGGGGCTTATTTTGTGACCCCTTGAGTGTCGAGGTATAAAACAGATCTCATTTCCATAAAATTTCGCTATCATCACAGAGTCAGAGGGGCTTCCCCAAGGAGTATCTACTTTTTTCCACTTCGGTTTTTCAAAACCCTCCATTTTATATAAACCGCTTCCACCAATTATCCCAAGCTTTCTATTTTTCATGATTTAATTATTAATCTTTTTTTGTTAGATAATGAAGTAAAATATGGATTTAAAAGAATATATTAGATCAATTCCAGATTATCCAAAAAAGGGTATATTGTTTAGAGATATAACCACATTAATAAAAGACTCTAAAGCATTTAATTACTCAATTGATCAAATTATTGATATTTCAAAAAAATTAGAATTTGATAAAATTGCTGCTATAGAGTCAAGAGGCTTTGTTTTTGCATCTGCGGTCTCCTACAAGTTGAAAAAACCTTTCATACTGATGAGAAAAAAAAATAAGTTACCTGCAGAAAAGGTTTCAGTTGATTTTCAATTAGAATATGGAAAAGCAACATTAGAAATGCACAAAGACTCCATTAACAAGGGAGAAAAAATATTAATAATTGATGACCTAATTGCTACTGGAGGAACTGCTGAAGCTGGAGCAAAATTAGTAGAGATCTCAAAAGGGAAGGTTGCAGGATTTATTTTTATTATAAATTTATTTGATTTAGGTGGAAATAAAAAACTGATTGAGAAATCTTATTTTACAAAAAGTTTAATAGAGTTTCCAGGTCACTAAATATTAATTGATTTTTAGTAAAAAATTTTGAATATAATTTTTAAGTTCTATTTTACCAAAATACTTATATACTTTATTTGAAAGATTTTTATTTGTAAGAGCAGAAGCATATCGCTCTCCTTTACGTTTAGGCAAATATCTTATTTTTGTTTTAAACATTTTTGCAACCGCGTTTATCGAATATGTTTTTTTATTCGCAATACTATAATGTCTACATAAATTTTTTTTCCATGCCATATAACAAACCTCAACAGTATCAAATATGTGTGTAAATCTTCTAGTTTGTGTTCCGGGTTTTACAACTGGAAGAGATTTTCTTTTTTTATAGTTGTTCTCGAAAATTCCTATGACTGTAGCCATATCCCCGACACAAATTTGATTTGGACCATAAACATTATAAAAGTAAATTACTTCATATTTAAAATTGAACCATTTTTTTAAATTTTCTAATAATTCTAAATTTTTTGCCTTAGTAAATGCATAGGGAGATAAATTTTTATCACTTCCTTTATTACCTAAAGAAGCAGATGTAGCTGAGTAAATAAGTTTAATTTTATTTTTTAAACAATAATTAAAAACAGCATTAGTGCCCACAGAATTAGAATTTATACATTTATTCATTTTAATAAAGCTTTGATATATTCTTGCGAATTCTCCAAAGTGAAAAACTGCAATAATTTCTCTAGGATTTTTTATTATTTCAGAAATATTCTTTGTGTTACCTTTGTAATATTTTACTCTATTATTTTTTAAGTGATTTTTTTTTGTTCCAGATGAATAATCATCTATACTAATAATTTTGTATTTAGTTTTTTTCAAAAGAAGGTTTATTAAATTGGTGCCTACAAATCCAGCACCACCGGTAACTAAAATTTTCTTTATTTTTGACATTCAAGATTTATATTTTAAAAATTGATTAAATCAACAATTGATTTTAGTAAGTAATTCTTTTACAAATTAAATATATTAGATCATTTCTTTTAAAAATTTATATATGAAAAAAATCATTGTAACGGGTGGTCAAGGTTTCATCGGAAGTAATTTGGTGGAGTTTTTATTGGAAAAAAACTACTTTGTTATAAATATTGATAAATCGAGTTATTCAGCAAATCCTTATAATGTAAAGGATTTTAAAAAAAATAAGAAATATATTTTTTATAAATTGGATATAAATAACAAAAACAAATTTTTAAAAATTATTAAAAAACATAAACCTGATGGTATTTTTAATCTAGCAGCTGAAACGCATGTTGATAGATCAATAGATAGTCCTTACGCATTTTTAAAAACAAATATCATGGGAGTATTTAACATTTTGGAGTCACTAAGATCTTTTAGTAAAATAAATAAAAAGGTTATAAAATTAGTTCATGTATCAACAGATGAGGTTTATGGTGACATACCAAAAAATCAAAAAGTAAATGAAGATTATAATTATAACCCTAGCTCTCCTTATTCTGCTTCGAAAGCTTCCGCAGATCAATTGTTGAAAGCATATTTTAGAACCTACTCATCTAAGATAGTGATAGCAAATTCCTGTAATAATTACGGCCCAAGACAGCTACCAGAAAAATTTATTCCAAAAATTATTTTTAATATATTACAAAATAAATCAATACCTTTATATGGAAAAGGAACAAATGTTCGTGAGTGGATTTATGTTAGAGATAACTGTGAGGCCTTACTAAAAATTTTTTTGAAAGGAAAGATTGGAAAAAATTATAATATTGGAACAGGAAAAAGAGTAAAAAACTTAGAAATAGTAAAAAATATTTTTAATATAGCCAAAAAAAATAAAATTAAATTTTCAAACAAAAATAAGGTTAAATATGTAAAAGATAGGCCCGGTCATGATGAGAGATATGCGGTAAATTCGAGTAGAATTAGAAAAGAATTGAAATGGAGACAGAAAACTTCACTTACGGCAGGTCTAAATAAAACTTTTAAATGGTACATGACCAACAAAAAATTTTTTAAACTAATATCTAAAAAAAATATTAATAAAAGATTTGGACTAAAAATTTGAACCTTAAAGAAGACAATAAAGCAATATATTTCATAATTATTTTAATTTGTATATTTTTAAGTTTCTCACATTCTTTGTACCAGGTTGCTATAAATGGCGGCCTCACAATCTCTGAAATAATTAAATATCCTGAACCTTTGTCTCCAATGAAATATTATTATTATAATAGTTGGACCTTGTTACATCAATTCGCGCAAATTTTATTAACTTTCGGATTTTCAGTAGATAATAGTTCGAGAATAATTCTTTTCTTATCTACATTGTGTTTTGGAATAAGTTCATTCCTAATTGTCAATCGTTTGACACTTAATAAATATTTAGCTCTTTTAGTAAGTATATTGATGTTGATATTACAAAAAAATTTTGGAGATACTGATTACCCTTCTCTTATTTTTTCTAATCAAAGTTACGGTATGTTTAGTTTGGCTCTTACATCTTTAATTTTTAGTTTAATTTTAAATGAAAATTTTAAATACTCTGGTTTTTTTACACTTTTATTAATTTCTGTCCATCCTGTAATTGGTTTATGGATACTATCAATATTAATAATAAGTTTAATAATTAATAATAATAAAATAATAAATTTAGATTTTTGTAAAGGAGGCGTTGTTGGCCTAGTTGTAACTTTAATAAGCCTTTTGATATTTTATAATAACAGTATTGAAAAATCAGTCTTCGACAGTAGTTTATTAAAAATTTACATGGAATTTTGGGATGGTCATAGGAATCGATTAGGTATTCTCCATTATGAATATTTAATAAAAACACTGTTTCTATTTATTATAATAAACACATATTATTTTTTAAAAAAAAATAAACAAAATAATTTATTTATGGTTTTTTTAAATTTGTCTATTGTTCTCTCTACAATGTCCTATATAACTTACAAATTTTTTCCTCAATATTTTCCAGATATTTTTGTAAGAGTGATGCCAACAAGATTTATAATATTACACTCATTTATTGGTTGGCCTATTATTATTTCAATAATTTATTTTATTTTTTTAAGACTCAATTTTAGAAATAAATTTGTTCAAATTTTTGTATTTACAATTTTAATAGTTCATTCAATTCAACACTACAAAAATTTTATTTCTTTAAAAGATAATTTTGTAATAAATATTTCTAATGAATTAAAACATGCTCGTTTTAATATTTTTAAAGATATATCTAATTTAAATTACAAAGGATATTTTATTACCACATCAGATACGGTTAATTACATAAATCAATATTCTATAAAGCCTATTTTATTAGATACACAATCATTTGATTTTCTTCCTTATCATCCATATCTTTTAAAAAATACATTTAATATACTCAAAGATATTTATGGTGTTGAAATAAATAATCCACCAAATAAAAACGACCCTCGCCTTCCAGAGGAGTTTATTAAAAAAACTTTTGAAGCAAAACAAAAATCTGATTGGGAATATATTGAAAAGAAATATAATGCAAATTATATAGTGGTTCCTAGTAATTGGAAAATTAACTTAAGCTTATTTAAAAATAATGGTTTTTATTCTATTTATAAAATTAAATAATTAAAAGTTATTTTTTATAGTCTTTAATATCTTTTATAACGTATCTTGTTCTTCCTTTTGTTTGCTCAAAAATTCTTGCTAAGTAAATTCCCATAATTCCTATAGTAGATAATAAGGCTCCAGAAAAAAAAGATATTACAATTATTATTCCTGTTGTACCAGGTACAGCAATTCCAGTTACTTTGGCATAAAGAGCATAGAGAATTAAAATTATTGAAAATATAAAAGCAAAAAAACCTAATAACACGCCTAGGTAAAGTGGCTTGAGTGAGTAGCTAGTTACACCCCTAATAAACTGAGATACTGGTCCTTCTGCAAACAGTGAAAATTTTGACTCACCAGCTTCTCTTGCTTCTCTAACGTAGTCAACATATGTTTGCTTAAAACCAACCCATACGGATAGACCTCGAATATATGGATTATATTCCTTTTGTTCTAGAATTTTATTTAAAGCTCTTTTAGATATTAATTTAAAGTCTCCTACATCTTTTTCTAAATTTATATCTGATAACTTATCAATTATTGCATAAGCTAAATTTGTAAAAAATAATTTAGATCTTGGTTCTCCTAACCTTTTTGTTCTCTTTGTATGAACAATATCATAACCTTTTTCATGTTGTTTAATTAATTCAGTAATTAATTCTGGTGGATCTTGAAGATCAGAGTCCATATAGATGATACAATCACCAGAGCAATTTTCAAAACCAGCAAGAACACATGGATTAGTTCCAAATCTTCTCGACATATTAATAATTTTTATAGGTAATTGTTTTTGTAAATCTAACAATATTTTTTCAGAATTATCACTTGAGTCATCATTTACAAATATTAACTCATAATTCCAATTTTCAGTTTTTTTAACTGCTTTATCAACTCTATCAACAAGATTCTTTAAATTTTTCTCTTCGTTTCTAAATGAAAAAACAAAAGAAATTAATTTCATAATATTTGAATAAAAGACTATTTAATAATATCTTAAAATGGTAAAAAAAGTAACCAAAGAATATCAAAATGTATTCGTTAGATTTAGTTGTTTTAGCTGGAGGTAAAGGATCTAGGATTAAATATCTTTTGAATAAGAAAGCTAAGCCAATGGCTATTTTTAACAAAAAACCATTCTTAGAATATATAATACAAAATTACTGTAAATATCACTTTAAAAATATTTTTATACTAACAGGGTATAAATCGCAGGAGATAATTAGCAAATTTCACAAAAGTTATTATAACTGCATATCTTTAAATTGTCTTAATGAAAAAAAACCGATGGGTACAGCAGGTGCCTTAAATACCTTAAAGAAAAAAAATTTAAACGATTTTATTTTGATAAATGGAGACACTTTTCTTGATGTTGATTTAAATAAATTAATTAAATCATGTAGCAAAGATAGTTTGGGATCTTTAGCTTTGGTAAAAAATAAATCATATAAGTCTAACAAAAAATTATCAGCTATGGGACTTAAGAATAATAAAATTATTTTTCAAAAATTTAGCAAATATATGAATGGTGGGGTATATTTTTTTAAAAAAGAGTTCTTTAAATTTATTCAAAATAAAAATATTTCTTTAGAAGATGAAATTTTACCTAATTTAATCAGTGAAAAAAAAATTTCGGGACTAATAACTAATAATTTTTTTTTAGATATTGGAACGCCAAAAAATTTTAAAAGAGCAGGAAACTTGTTAATTAATAATTGTTCAAAACCAGCAGCATTCTTAGATAGAGATGGTGTTATAAATTATGACACTGGATATGTTCACAAATTTAAGGACTTTAAATTTAGACCTGGTGTTATCAAGGGATTAAAATTATTAATTAAAAAAAAATATTATATTTTTATTATCACTAACCAAGCTGGAATTGGAAAAGGTATTTTTTCTATAAATGACTTTTATAAATTACAAAATCAGATTAAAGAAAAACTTCAAAAAAAAGATATATATTTTGATGATATAAATTATTGTCCATATCATCCTAAAGCTAAGTTAAGAAAATATAGGAAAGTTACTGAATTAAGAAAACCAGGAAATCTGATGATACAGCAAATTAAAAAAAAATGGCACATAAAACATACTAAAAGTTTTATGATCGGAGATAAAGTTTCTGATAAAATTTGTGCTAATAAAAGTAAATTATATTTTGAATTTGCAGAAAAAAATTTTTACAGTCAAATAAAAAGAATTACCAAAAAAAATTAATAATTATTTATTATTTTTTTATTATCTGTATTGAATAAATTAATCAATTCTTCAACACCTTGATCTAAAGATACTTTTGCTTTGAAACCTTTTTTTTCTATTTTCTTATTACTTACAAAATAATCTCTTTTATCTGGATCCTTCCTGTTTGTAATAATTTTAATTTGTAGTTTATTCATTTTTTTCTTTATTTTTTTTGCTAACATAAGTTTACTTATGTTTGCAGATGAAAGTCCCAAATTATAAATATTTGATTTTAATTTATTAAAATTTTTTATAGCATAAATTATTCCTAAAACTACATCCTTAATATGGATAAAATTTCTTCTAAAATGAGGTTCAAAAATTGTTAGTTTTTTTGTTTTTACTGATTTATAAACAAAGTTATTTACTAATAAATCTGTTCTCATTCTATAACTGTATCCAAAAACTGTAGCCAATCTGAAGCAAATAAAATTTTTAGATTTTTTTACCTCTTCTTCTGCGTCGCATTTTGTTCTACCGTAAAGTGATATTGGGTTTAATGGACTATTTTCGTCACAAAACTTATTTTTTTCTCCAACTCCATATCCGGAATTAGTAGTTAAAAATATTATTTTATTTTTTTTTGAACTCAAAGATACAAGATTTTTAATTGAATGGTGATTTACTGATACAGCATCTTTCTTGTATTTATCACATAAAGGAGCGCCCACTAACGCAGCTAACGGTATAATAAATTCGTTTTTTTTAAGTAAAGATTTTAATAATTTTTTATCTCTAACGTCTTTTTTTATCAATTTAAAATTTTTAAAATAATATAGGTGATTTAGTGATCCTCTGTCGTATTTCAATAAATCTAAAACTGTAACTTCGTGACCCAAATTTACAAGAGCTGTTGATAACATTGAACCAACATATCCACCACCACCAGTTATTAAAATTTTACTCATTTATAAATACTTTGAAGTTCTATCTCTTTTACTTAAAATAGGTTTTTTTATTGGCCATTTAATTTTTAATTTTGGATCATTCCATCTGTAGCTTTTTTGTTTATTTGAGTCCACATATTTCCCTTTATAAAACCATTTATAGTGGAAAACACATTTGTCGGATAAACACAGATAGGCATTAGCAAAATGAGGAGGAATTAAAATCAACGTGGGTTTTTCATGAGTTAAAACCCATTTTTTATGTTTTAAATAACTTTTTGAGTTTTTTTTCATATTTACTACAACTAAAACAACTTTTCCAAATGTGCATGTTACTAATTTCCATGATTTAAAATCACAATGAAGTCCCCTTAGAACTTTTTTTTTCGATATAGAAAATTTATCATGATTAAATTTAAAATTTTTAAGTATGCCCTTTTTCCATGTAGTCCAATAAAAACCTCTATTATCTTTAAATGTTGAATTCTTAATTATTTTTAATTTTTCCATTAAATTTATTATATTTTTATTTTATTTAATATTGAACAAATTTTTTTAATTTTTGAAGTATTTAATGATGGATAGTTACCAATATAATAACCAAAGAAATGCACATGATCAACCTCAGGAAATTTTTTTAAATTTATATTTTTTAAAAAAGGTTTTAGATATGGCTGCCTAAGTTGATTTCCACCACCTGCGTTTCCTCTTCTAAATTCAATGTTATATTTTTTTAAAGTAGTTTCAAATATTTCTCTAAATTTAAAATCTTTATTTTTAAAAATTATTGGAAATGCGTAGTTGGAGCTACCTTTAATATCATAATCTGTTCTATATTTTTTTGAGTCTATTAGCTTTAGAAAAAGTTTAAGATTTCTTGTTCTCAATGTATTATTTTTATTAAGTCTTTTAATTTGATTTAATCCAATCACAGCACCAATTTCATTATTTCTAAAGTTGAATGTTGGATGTAAAAATATAAACTGGGGCGACAATTTAGGGTATTTTTTAATTATTTTCTTTTGAAATTTAGAATTTTTAACTTCTCTAGCCATGCCATGAGATCTAAACATTCTTGCCTTTTCATATATATCTTTATTGTTAGTACATATCATGCCTCCCTCAATAGTTGACATATGATGAGCATAATAGAATGAAAAATTTGATATAAGTCCAAAAGTACCTAATTTTTTTCCTTTAAATGTTGCACCGTGAGATTCACATACATCCTCAACTAAAAAAATATTTTTTAATTTTAATGTTTTTAAAATTTTTTCTGATAAACCGTTAAAACCTTGAACATGTGTTATAAATACAGCAAGAGTATTTTTATTAATTTTACTTAAAATCTGATTTTCACTCATTGCTAAATTTTTTGGATCAATATCAACAAATATTGGTTTAAAACCACTCATTAAGACTGAATTTATGTCTGAAACCCAAGTTAAAGTTGGGACTATGATTTCTCTTTTTTTCAACAACATGCTCTTCAAAATCAACATTGATAAAAAGTTTGCTGAGGATCCTGAGTTAACAAATACACTATACTTAACACCAAGCCATTTAGACCATTTTTGTTCAAACTCAGAAACTTTTTGAGATTGTGTAAGTATTAAATTTTTAGTTTTAATTAATTTTCTTACAGCGTCCATATCTGATTTTAAAAAGTTATTATGCATTAAAGGGTGATTAATTTTCATATGTAGCTTTCGATAATTGATTTAATATAATTTGACTTCCTAAAGATGTAAAATTAAAAGGTATTGTAACTAATTTTTTATTCTTTTTAAGAAAATCTGATCTATCTTTTTTTTTCATATACATTAATAAAAAACCTCCGCCTCCTGCCCCTAAAAGTTTTCCACCAAGTGCCCCGTGACTCCTGGCTTTATCATAAATTGAGTTTATTTTTGAATTTGTTATTAAATTGCTTAATGCTTTTTTTTCAATCCATGCATCATGTAATAAACTACCAAAATCATCTATATCACCATTATTTAAAATTTTTTCACCCTCATTTACGTATTCTAAAATTCTGTTTATATGATCTTTTTTCTCATTAGTTAGTTTATTTACATACTTATTAGCAATTTTATGTGCTGTTCTGTTTATTCCTGTATATATAAGTATAAGATTATCATTTAGTTTTTTAATATTTTTTTTTGAAGAGATTTTTTTTATCTTTATAGAATTGTCTTTATTAAACAAAATTTTATTAAATCCTCCATAGGAAGCTGAGGTTTGATCTTGTGAACCTACAATTTCTTTCATTATATTTTGCTCAAAATGTATACTTTGTTTTGCTAATTTTGATTTATTTAATTTTATATTTTTTATTTGACTTAAAGCTTGCATTAAACCGACTGTAAAACATGAGGACGACCCCATGCCGCTCCTCGCTGGTAAATCACCATGATAATGTATTTCTAGTCCTTGTTTTATTTTTAAATACTTAAGTAATTCTCTTACAGCTTTATGATTAATTTCTCTTAGATTTTCAACATTTTCGATTTTTCTCCAAACTATTCTATATTTTTGTTTGAAATAATCAGGTGAAAATCTACAAGTTATATAAATATATTTATCGATAGTTGTAGATAAAACTGCTCCACCATTTTTTTTATACCATGCTGGATAATCGCTACCCCCACCAAAAAAAGAAATTCTATATGGAGTTTTTGTAATTATCATAGTTTATTTTTCGTTGTAGTAATCACCATATTCAACTAAAATGGTGCTCTTACCATCATCTCTTTCTAAAGCTTTCTCATATGCTGGTATGACATCCTTTGGTTCCTCAAGTCTAATAATATCAACCGTTGACAGTACTTTTTTAAATGCCTCAGTAAAATCTCCAACATGTTGATGTTGTGGGTGCAATGGTCTCTGGGATCCTATTGATGTTCTAATAATTACCTTCGTCTTAAACAATCCTTGAGACATAACTTCAAATTTATCTAAATGATTAATGAGTTGATTAGTTGCCAATAATAAAAAATTCCATCGTGGAAATATACTTATTGGAATAAAATTATTTAAAGCTAATCCATTGCTTATTCCTAATTGCATTTCTTCTGCTACTGGAATTTCAATTAATTTTTTTTTAGGCACGTTTTTTAGAGTATTTGTCATAGCTGTTCCAGGATACTCTACAGCTTGTCCAAGAAAAATTGTTTTAGGGTCTTTAGCAAGGAAATCCATTGCTTTGGTTAATTCATCTGCGTATTTCATAAATTAAAATTGTATTCTCTTTCCAGCTCCAGCATGAGGCCACTTTGATTTATAACTATAAAATGTAATAAACTTATCATTTTTACCTTCATAACTTAGTTTTTTAAGCTTCCAAGTACTTCTTGTGTCAGTACATACTGATTTTTCATTATCTTCTATTATAAAATGAATAGGCAAGTCATGACTAATGCTATATTTAATACATTCATGAGCTATGCCTGTTTCTGAGGTCATTTCACCCATGAAGCAATAAACCATAATGCCTTTTTCTTTTCTTAACTTTAAAGATAAGGCTGTTCCAACGGCAATGGGTAATGAGCCTCCTACCAATGCAGATGAATAGATTTTATATTTAGGAAAACATAAGGATATTGATCTTCCTGACAAAATTTCATTTTTGACCTCTTCCCTAGGAACACCTTTTAACAGGCACTGGTAATGCGATCTCCAACTACAAAAGACCCAATCATTTTTTTTTACTCTTTTAAAAAATTCAATTATTTTATTTTCATTACCTTGATACAAATGAACTGGAGCACGAATTTTTCCTTTATTAAATAAATCTGCTATTTCTTCTTCAAAACTTACTAATTCAACTTTGTTCACAATTTTCCTTTTTTATCAATTATTTCTTTACATTTCTTAATAATTTCTTCTTTAGATGGAGGTAAATTGTCAGTTGTTTTAGAGAAACCAGCTGATCTATCTTTTAACCCCATTACTTCAAAATTTTTTTTTGTTCTTTTGATTAATTGATAAGCTAAGTTAGACGCAACACCGTCTGTGTAATCATCATCAAGAACTACTCCGCCAAATTTACTTTTTATTACAGCTTTTTCCCATTCCTTTTTAATTAAAAATGGTTTTATCCATAATATATTTGCAATACCGATTTTATATCCTTCTTTTTCAAGTTCAATTTTAGCTTTTTGGGCCTCAAACCTAGTTATAGATATGGGAAATAATATCAAATCTAAATTATCATCTAAATGATCATTCAGTTCCTTTGTGTTTGAATAACTTCCTCGATGTTCTGAAACATACATTACGTCATCATTTTTCATAAAATCTTTATAAGCAATCAAGTATTCGTTTGGTGTCATTGGTGATATAATTTTTATACCTGGCATTTTAAAATAAATTGAGTGTTGAGATGATCCAGCTACTGGACCTATAGACCCTTCCATAGCAATTCCTCTAATAAAGATTGGGCACGGTACATTCCAAATCTCTTTTGATTTACAAGCATAATTTAATATTATAGATGCATTAAACCAGTTGAAACCTTGGTAACGGATAACATAAATTGGCCTTCTATTTGATAATCCTGCTCCAGCAACTATGCCCCCGTTCGCCACATCTGCCATTGATAGTTCAATTAATCCTTCTTTCTCAGTTAATTCAGGTACTGTACCACCCACCCAACCTACAGCTGAAAGACACTGGCCAAAAATTAGGCTATTATTTTTTTTAATATGGTCTCTTGATGTTTCTTTTATTATTTCTCTAACTGTTTTTTCCATAAATTTTTAATTTCTTCTTTAATTTTTTTATCTATTGCCAATGCATCTTCTCCCAGACGTTTTTTTTCTTCCTCGTATCTATCAAAAGTATCATCTGAGTCCTTCCCTGCTCCAGCATGCCAAAAAATACGATTTGTATTTACATTAAGCAAACAAGGTTTTTTAAAAAAAATCTCTGAATATTTTAAAAGATCGATAGGATCATCATCGATATTATAACCTTGCATTTTAAATGATTTTGCGACATCTGACATCTCCCAGTTCCTTCTAACCTTTTTTTCGGTAAGAATTGATAGGTTGTTATCTTCTACAACTGTAATTAATGGTATGTTTTTAGTTGATGCCCAACCTAGACCTCCCAAAACATAATCCTCTTCTGCTGCTGCATCTCCAAGAAACACTATTGTTGGATGGTTTGTTGCAAAACAAGCGCCGACTCCAATTGGTCCGTTTGATCCCATGAGGCCATCATGACCAAACATATTGATTTCTTTGCTAGCTATTGAAGCTGATCCGCCCATACCTTTTGTGCAACCTGTTTTTCTTCCTAATAATTCATCTATTAACTTAACTTTGTCACCTCCAAAGGAAATGTAAATTGAATGACATCTGTGCTGACCAAATATTAAGGGTTTAATTTTAAGGTCTTCACAAATTGTAGCCATTGATGCTGCTATAAATTCTTGTCCAGCAGATACGTATGTCGGTATGTTTATATTTTTTAATTTTAAATTTTTTATTACCTCTTCTTCAAAGTGTCTGCAATAAGACGCTTTTTCAAAAGTTTTTAGTCTAAAAATTTTTTCATTCATAAGTTTTATTATTTCGTAACTCTCAAAACTATTAATTTTTCTTTTATCTTAAATACTTGAGAAATTTTTTTGAGAGTACCTGTTCTAATTATGTCGCCATATGAAATTATATTTCTTCCTCTATTATCTATAATTTTTCCACCTAATATTGCAAAAATTGTGCTATTATTTTTATTTATTATTTTCTTAAAATTTTTGTGAACCTCTATAAATATTTTTGATTTACCTATCTTATAAAATTGATCTTTACCAAATAACGGTTTTTTAAATTTAATAAAATTTTCGTCTATTTTTTTAGAATAGTTTTTGCCCTCATAAGGTTTTTTTCGTCTACCATAATCATCTTTAAATCTAACTAAATCATGTTTATCCATAGGTGTCTCAAATTCTAATGCGGTAACACCATTTTTAGATACACCCTCAATAGAATGAAATAGGCCTGTTCTAATCATCAGTTTTGAAGGTGCAGAATAATATTCTGAAGTTTCTTTCCATAAACCCAATTGAATTTTAGCTTTTCCATCTAAAACTATAAAACCTGTTTTCTTTTTTGGGTGACAATGCAACGAGGTTCTGTGATTTTTTTTAATTTTAAGATAAGTAACTGATAATTTGTTTAAGTGTCTATAAATAGTATACTCATAACCCCAAGGTTTCATTACAACCTTATTATCGTAAAAACTACTTTTTTTTATCATTAAAAAAATCTAATGTGGCCCTCATCCAAGGTCCCATATCTTTATAATGTGCTGTTGTAATAATTTTACTATCAACTACTGCGGGTAAGTCAGTATAGATTGCTCCAGCATTAACTATATCATCTTCTAAATGATAATAGCCTGCAATTTTTTTACCTTTTACAATTTTTGCTGAAATTAAAAGTTGAACGCCGCTACAAATGCAGGCTATAACTTTTCCAGATTTGTGGAATTCTGATATGAAATTTATAAATTTTTTATTTTGTCTAGTTTTTTCTAAAGCTTTAACACCACCGGGAAGAACTAACAGATCATAATCTTTTATATTTAAGTCACTTATATCTTTAACGGGGTAGTCTTTTATTGGCGGCAATGGAGTGCCTAAAATTCCTTGCACTGGTTTACCTCCTATCAAACAAACATCAAGTTTACTTTTTTCCTCAAGTAGTCGATAAAAAGGATATATAAACTCGTGATCTTGAGCTAGTGCACCACTTATAATGATGGAAGAAAACATTTTTTGATTATATTAAATTAATTTTTTAACTACAAGTTTTAACTTAATTACTAATAATTTACTTTCTCAAAATTATGCTTTCTTTTAAGCTTATGAGAGGACATTTTTTCAATATGAGAAACTGTTTGTTCGCCAAAAGTTTTTTTAACCATAGAAAGGTAATCTTGGCTTTTAAAATAGGTGTCGAAAGCTTTGTCTCTAAATTCTAAAACCTCTGAGCCTTTTATATGTTCTGTTCTTAAAGGTAATGTTTGATAAGAGTGTTGGGAGTACCCAATCCATCCTGGACCATTTTCATCATCCGGAAGGGCCCACTTCTTATTCTTCGCCATCGGATAAAGTTGTGATCCAGGATATGCCATGCCTGAATAAAAATTTGCCCATTCACTGTTTACTCTTAAAGATAAATCTAAAGTTTCTTTCATAGAGTCAAAATTATCATCTGGTAGACCAAAAATATAATTTGCCCCAACATAAAAGCCCATATCCCTTACTTTTCTCACAATTCCCTCAATATCAAAATTATCAAACCTTCCTTTTACAACTCCATCTCTCACATGTTTTGAACTCGATTCTATTCCTAGAGCTAACCACCTTATGCCAGCCTTGAGCATTTTTTTTAACATTTCATCATCATTTAAAGTATCTATTCTTGCATATGCCCAAAAGTTTAAAACTTTACCGTATCCTGAGTTAATAATTTCATCACATATACCTGTTACTTGTTTTGGATTTAAAACAAACATTTCATCTGGAATTTTTATATTTGTAATTTTGTAATCCTCAACCAAAATTTTAATTTGTTCAATAATATGTTTTGGAGACCAAAACCTTATGGTGTTTCTTTCAAATGGAGCATTGATACAACAAAAAGTACATTTGAAAGGGCACCCGAGGCTTGTTTGTAAAGATGCATAACTTTTAATAGTATCTAGTTTGCCAAAAGTATGCCAATTATGTGCTTTATATTTTTTCATATCCAGTAATTTCCAAGCTTGCCCGGGTAAACTTTGGTCTAAATCTTCAAACATTTTAGCCGAGGGATTTGAACAGACCTTTTTGTCTTTATCAAAATACCATAATCCAGGAATTTTTTTTAAATCTTTTGTTTTTCCTTTAAGAAAACTAATTAGTTCTATTACAGTAAGCGGCCCTTCTCCCTGACAAACATATGTATAAGGTTCTTCTTCTAATGTTTTTTTTGGTAGAGCTGATGCGTGTGTTCCTATTACAATAGACTTTATTTCATTTGATGTTATTTCATTTAGTTTTGAGCATGTCTTTTTTCCACCAGGCATACACTGAGTTGATGCGGATGGTTGTTGTCCATAAACCATAAAGATTGCTAACTTTGGATTTTTTTGTGCTATCTTCTCTGCAGTTTTTTCGTGTGTTAAATTTTCTGCTTCAGCATCCAAAATTTCAGCTGTAAAACCTTTTTTTATTAAAAAATTTGCAATTAAAGATGACCATACAGGAGGTTCGATGGCCGCATAATCGTTTGCAAGACCTTGATAAACTTCAAGCCTAGAAGGTGGTGTAATTAGTAAAGCATCAATATTAGACATATTATTTATATATATATTTATAATTCATCAGTATATCTATTTTTTCCTAATGTTTTTCTTTTTAAGCTATTAAGTAAGGAGTAATAAATAAAGTTTGCACATGTTTCAACGTAAATTAATAGAAATATAAATATATTTGATTTTTTTGCTATAGCAAATATCTCTCTAAAATTATAAATAGATTGAAAAAACTTTGATATTTTGAGATCTCTTAACAAAATTTGTTTACAACAAATTCTTTTGTACCAATAAGGTATTATTCGGAGATTTTTATCTGTTTTTATTCTTTTTGGATCAACTTTTTCTAAGAAATAATAAATTTTTTTAAAGAATTTTTTATCCTCATATTCTTCTTGGGTCTTAGTGCTAAATTTTTTTGTATAATTTAATAATTTATTATTATTACTTAATAATTCTTTTAATATCTCTACACATTCCTCTTTTGTCATAAATTGTAAAAGTTCATCATCTTTATATAACAATTTATTTTGTGGAGCATATTCTGAAACACAAGCTGTTCCACAAAGACCAGATTGAATTATTCTTCCCTTTAATTGATATTGATTTTTAAATATACTTTTTTCTGGATAGTTACTTATTTTGTTCCAAGTTGTTTTAGAGAAATTGATGACAATTTTTGACTCACAGATCAAATTAACAAGATCTTTGTCTGATATATAATTTTCAACATTATTTCCTACGACTTTCACTTTTATTCCATTATTCTCAATAAATTCAATAAATTTTTTTCTATCTTTATTAACTTTGCCGAAAAAAAGTACATCAGTTCTCTTTTCTAAAGCCATATCTTTATATAATGATCCATCCGACTCAACTAACCAATTATAAGCAGGTATACCTAACTCTTTATATTTTAATAGTGAAATTGGATCAGTTAATACAACGTGGCATGAACAGGCTGTTATTAGATTTAAATTATGTCGCTCATAATTATCTAATGTCATCATAACTTTTTTTACATTTTTTATTTTATTTATAAAATAATAATTTACAAATTTTTGATAATCTACATCAAAAAAAACGGTATCAATTTTGTTATCTATTATAAAATTATTTACTTGAGATATAGTATTTAAATAGTTTTTTTTTAATTGATCTAAATATAAAAACTTTACTTCATAAAAATTTGATATTTTAGAAATTATAAATTTATTCCAATCCCACTGGGCTTTAAATAAAATAAGTGCTTTTTTTTTCATTTAGTTAAAAGGTCTTGGTAGCGGGGAGTGGAGTCGAACCACCGACCTTTGGCTTATGAGTCCAACGCTCTAACCAACTGAGCTACCCCGCCATTTAGCTTGATACAGTTTATAATACTTTATAATAAATTATCAATTGTTTGAGCAATATACTTTGCTTTATTTACACTTATTTTATGGTGATTAGGTAAAACTAGATATTTATCTTCTACATAATCCATATTGGGAAAAGAATTCCCTTTTATAAATTTTTTAAAAATTGAGTACTTATCGTTTCTAAAATGAACCTGGTTAGACTCAATTTTTTTTTCACGTAATTTTTTTTGAATTCTATCTTTTTCTTCAGATATTAAAGTAAATAACCAAGCGGCATGAGTTCTTTTTCCATCATCTTTATCAACACAAAAAATATTTGAATTTTTTGAAAGTATATCTTTATAAATTTTAAAAATTTTTTGCCTGTGCTTGAGTAGTTTATTAAATTCTTTTAAAGCTGTAAAACCAAGAGAAGCTCCAAGATCTGTCATTTGATATTTATATCCTACTTCAAAAATATCATTTTCCCATACTCCTTTTTGTTTGTCTTCTCTGCTGATACCAAACCATCTAATTCTTTTTGCTTTCTCTATAAGTTTTTTATTTTTTATACAAAGCATTCCACCATCACCGGTTGTTATGTGTTTTATTGCCTGAAAACTAAACATTGTGAAATCGCTTATACTACCTATTGGTTTTTTTTTATAAGTAGCTCCGATTGCATGGGCAGCATCTTCTATTAATGGTATGTTGTGTTTCTTTGCCAAACTTTGCAGTTCATCGATATCACATGGAAGGCCGCCATAATGCATACATATTATTGCTTTTGTTTTTTTTGTTAAATTTTTTTTGACACTTTCGACACTGATATTCATCGTTTCGATATCTATATCTGCAAATTTAATTTTTATTCCCATGTATAAAAAAGGAATGTTTGTAGCTGTGCACGTATAAACTGGAGCAATAACCTCATCACCTTTTTTTAAACCTGCTAAAATATACGCAAGATGAAGGGCGTCTGTACCTGAGCCTGTAGAAATACAATGGTTTTTTTTTGCAAACATTATTTTGAATTTTTTTTCAAACTTATCTACCAAAGGTCCCTGTCCTATCCAACGACCAGACAAAACCTTTTTAACCTCTTTAAAGGATGATTTAGATATATATGGATAAAAGAGCACTGTTCCATCTTTTGGTTCCATTAAGGGTAGCTCTTTAAACGACATATTATTGATTAACATGGAGTTTTATAAATTTCAAATAATTTTTAATTTTCCTTAATTTAAAAATTTGATAATAGTGATTATTATAATTTGACTATCAGATGGAAAACGAAATCACAGTTTTATTCGTAAGTTATCACTCAGACGACATTATAGAAAAGTCAATTATGACGATTGACAAAAATATCAAGATAATTGTTGTTGAAAATTCTCAGAATAAAATTTTGAAAAAAAAACTCGAGGAAAAATATTCAAATGTAAAAGTAATCATTCCCCATAAAAATTTAGGAAATGGAGCTGGTATAAATTATGGAATTAAACACATTGATACGATCTATGCATTTTACCTTGATGTGGATACTGAAGTGTTTCCAGACACAATTCAAAATTTAATTTCTGCAGCAAAACAAATTAAAGAGTTTTCTATACTCGCTCCAAAAATAAACAATTTTGAGTATAAAAAAGAATGCTACATGGATTTTCAAAATAAATCTAAGTATTCAAAAATGAAATTTGTTACTGGTTGTGCTCTATTTTTTAACATTAAAATATTTAAGGAAATAGGATTTTTTGACGAAAAGATTTTTCTCTATTACGAAGAAAATGATTTCTATGAGAGATGTTTAAGTGAAAAAAAATATATATTTCTTGTCGAAAATTCAAAAATAAATCATAAAGGAAATTCTTCGGTAGATGAAAAATATAAGGATGAAATAGAAATTAATAGAAACTGGCACCTTATGTGGTCGACGTTTTATTTTTACAAAAAACATTTTGGAATTATAAAAGCTTATTTTAAAATACTACCGAAATTTAGCTCAGCGTTTTTAAAATTTGTAATCTTTTTTTTAATAAATAATAAAAAAAAGAGAGATATATATTTTGCAAGATTTAATGGTTCTATAAACTCTATTATTGGAAAAAAGTCTTGGTATAGACCAAAAATATCAAAATAAAATATTTGCTAATTTTAAATTATCTATTGACTCCAAATTATAAAATTGTTCATAATAACCCATTATGAACAATCGCAGTTATTTATAAAAAAAATGGAGTTTGAAAAAAAAATTACCTTCGAGACTATTCGGGAAAATTTCGAAAAAAATATAAATCAAATATTGCCAACTTTTTTTGAAATGCAAAGTACTTTTTTGTCTGGAATATACAAACGTTACGGAGATTTAGAAGGTGGACAAATTGTTATATATTTTGCACGAAATCTTCATTTAAAGGTTATGAGGAAAAGAGAGGAAGACTTAAGTTTTGATCTTTCACTTGATAAGTTTTGGTTTAATCACCAAAATACAACGCAAGATAAACTAAAGATAATTTCAGTTTCAAGATTCACGGGGTTACCAAAAGAAACCACTAGGAGAAAAATAATACAATTAACTAAACTAAAACATTTAAAAAAATCTAACAAAAATAACCTTTATTGGGAACCTTCATCTCAAGCAAAAGATACTTACGTGCTCATTATAAAAGAACAAATCAAGTCATTATCAAAATTTTTATTCGAACAATCTAAATTTTTAAATATTGATGTACCTTTTTCGAAATTTTACAAAGAGATTGAGAAAAATTATTGCTTTTATTGGTATCATTATTTGACTACACAACTTGATTTTATGAAATATTGGCAAAAAAAGACGAATGACCTTGAGATACTCTTAATTGGATTACAAAGTTTAATTCAATCATTAAATTATTTAAAACAAACCAGTATTAAACATAATGTATCAAACAAATATCCAGATATTAGTGCCACCTCTGTATCAGAGGTAACTGGCATACCTCGCGCAACATGTATAAGAAAGTTAGAACTTTTATCAAAAGCTAAATTTATTAAAAAAGATCCACTTAGTAAAAGATATAACTTAGTAAACAATGAAAATAATGGAAATTTTTTAAATCATCCTTTGACAAATGCTAAAGAAACAGCTGGACGATTTGCTGAGTTCTCTTCAATGATTTATCGAGCTGTTTTAAGATAGTTGACTAAAGTGTTAAAATTATACCAAAGACTGCTATAGCAGATAAAGCTGCTAGTGAGATAACCATATTTTGTCTTTTTGTTTTTTTTTCTTCATCTTTAACTCTTTTTATTAGATTATTTAAATCTACTTTAGATGAAGAACCTAATGATGAATTGCTTTCATTATATTTGTCCTCACTTAGATAGTCTTTTTGTAAAGAATTTTCCCTATCACTCATTCCTTATTCAACCACAAAAAAAGTTTTTAAAGAACAATTTATTTGGATTTAAGAGGTTTTTAAATGTTCAAAATGGGTTGGAAAAGCCGAAAAACCATCATAGGTAGAATTAAAATTATTTAATATATTTATAATAGTTTTTTATTCCTACTCTAAGTTTTTCAACAATCTCATCTATATTTTTTTTATCACAAATAAATGGTGGTGCAATTATTAAAGCATCACCAGTTGGCTTTATATTTAACCCTGCTTTATAACACTCTTTATAAACTTGGAAACCGGCTTTTCCTGGTTTTACATTCATCTTTATATCTAAACCTCCAAGCAGACCATAATTTCTTATACTTTCAACACATTCAATATCTTTTAATGAATGTAATCCTTCTTCAAAATAGCTTGATATTTTTTTAACTCTATTGAAAATATCCTCTTTTTCAAAAATCTCTTGAACTGCTAATGCTGCCGAGACTGCAACTGGTATACCTGAATAAGTATAACCGTGAAATAATTCGATGGCACCATCTGGTGAAGCATCCATAACTTGATCATAAATTTTTTCTCTTACAGCAACAACGCCCATAGGAACAATGCCATTAGTTGTGGCTTTAGCCATTGTTATAATATCCGGGGTTACTTCAAATTCTTGTGCAGCAAAGGCAGAGCCAGTTCTTCCCCATCCTGTTACAACTTCATCAAAAATTAAAAGTATACCGTACTTATCACAAATTTTTCTTAATCTTTGTAAATATCCTTTGGGCGGAATTAATACTCCTGTAGAACCTGCTATAGGTTCAACTACACATGCAGCGATATTTTCTCCACCAATATCATTTGCAATATTTTCTAAATCATTAGCTAACTCTTCACCATTTTCAGGTTGTCCTTTTACGAACTTATGATCTGGAAGAAATGTGTGTCTCATATGTTTTACTCCAGGCATTAAAATATCAGTAAAAACTTTTACATTATTAACTATTCCACCTACAGTTAATGAGCCTATATTCATTCCGTGATAACCTCTTTCTCTTCCAATAAATCTAAATCTTTTTGGCTCACCTTTGGCTTTAAAATAGGCAACTGCTATTTTGATTGCGGTTTCAACCGCAGTTGAACCACATATTGTGTAAAAAATTCTATTTAAATCATCTGGAGTCTTTTGAGCAATTTTAGTCGCAAGTTCAAATGATCCACCATAACCCTGTTGAAAAGGCATAGTATAATCTAATTTTTCTAGTTGATTTTTAATTGCTTCAATTATTTCTCTCCTACCATGACCTAGTGGATTGCAATAAAGACCAGAACTCCCGTCAATTAAAGTATTTCCATCATGTGTTTTAAGATAAATTCCTTTGGCATTTGATATTAACCTAGGATTTTTTTTAAAGTCTTTATTTGATGAAAAAGGCATCCAATGTTCGTTAAGAGAATTTGGTATAACAGTTTTATTTGCACCAGACATAATTAAGTATTAAATCTGTAAATTTGAAAACAATCAATTATTTTTTTGTGTAAAGAGTGGTTGGACCAACTTTTTTGTGAACAAGATATCGATTTTTTTCAAAATATTTAGAGATATTGTTAAAATCATCTAATTTATTCTCATTTGGATCATGAGTTTCAATAGCAACAAGACTAATATTTGAATTTTTTAAATCTATTTGACTAATTATTTTATAATCCGATCCCTCAGCGTCTATATTTAAAAAGTCTGTCTTTTCATAAAGTGTACTCTCAGAAACTATATCAAAAATTTTATATGTCTTTATTTTCTTTATAATTCCCTTTTTAAAGAATGTATCTTTAGATTTCTTATACATCTTGCTGTCAATTGTATTTACTGGCCCCAAAATATCATCCTCAAAAAAATCAACTTCATTTGAAGTGTCCGATATTGCTGCACATATATTTTTATCATTAGGCCTGGCTATATTAAAAAGATCAATAGATGTTTTATTTATGTCTATATTCGTTCCTTGCCATCCTCTTTTGAATAGATGATAAGTATTGCTGTATCTTATAGGGTGAAAACATCCAATATCAAAATAATAACCTCTAGTTTTTTTTTCAAAAAATTTACCTATTTCTTTATCTTCACCATGTTGGGAATGATATTTTTTAATCTTTTTTCTAAAGTTTTTAATATAGAGCTCATAATACATCCATGCTCTATGTAAAAATTTACGATCTTTTAGAAATTTTCCAATACCCATTAGTTATAATATGCAATATAATTTACATTATTAAATGATAAGAAACATCATATTGTTACTATTAATAATATTTTTTGCTTCAAATGCATTTGCAATAGATTTTGAGGGAAAATTTAGACAAGGACACTTTATTATTGGTAAAACTGAACCAAATTCAAAAATTTGGATAGATAAAAAACAAATAAAAGTATCCTCGGACGGTTTTTTTGCCTTTGGCATTGACAGAGATAGAAAATTTGACATTGTGATAACCAAAGAAAGTAAGGGAAAAAAGGAAAAATTTGTAAAAAAAGTTCAAAAAAGAGAGTATCAAATTCAAAAAATTGATGGGCTTCCTGAAAAAAAAGTAACACCACCAAAAGAATTATATGAAAGAATTAAAAGAGAGAATAAAATAATATCAAAAGCAAGATCAGTAGAAACCAACTTAACTTTTTTTAAAAAAAAATTTATACCACCATTAGATAATGCGATTATTACTGGTGTTTATGGCAGTCAAAGAATTTTGAATGGAAAACCAAAATGGCCTCACTATGGTATCGATTTTGCAGCTAAAGAGGGTACGGAAATTAAAGCAATGCTTGATGGAACAGCAACAATGGTTGAGCCAGATCTATTTTATACAGGTGGAACATTAATTTTTGATCATGGTCATGGAATATCAACCTTGTATATGCATATGCAAAATATTTATGTCAAAAAAGGTCAGAAAGTTAAACAAGGGGAAATAATAGGTACAGTAGGTTCAACTGGAAGATCCACGGGTGCCCACCTTGATGTAAGACTTAATTGGTTTGGTACCCGTTTAGATCCAATGACAGTTTTAAATATTAAATAGTTTAAGCAGCTACTTGTAATTTATGTTTGGAAACCATTCCACTTAA
>CACFQM010000004.1:0-15000 GCA_902568425.1 uncultured Pelagibacteraceae bacterium
TGAATGGGAAAAAATTATAAGATCAAATTCATTTTGATAACTTTTTACTTTATTTAAATATTTAATTTTTGATTTATTAAAAAATTTTTTATAATTACTATTAATGTCATATCCAAACAAATTTATAAAATTAAGTTTATTCAATTCTTTTAGCAAAGAACCATTGTTACATCCATAATCTAAAATTTTTATTTTTTTTTCTTTAAATTTCCTTAAAATAATTTTTGAAATAATTTGACTTCTTTTATAATAAATATTTTTGGACCCTTGGAAAAAAAGCTTCTGATCGTGATCTATTTTGCTATACTTTTTAGTCCTAAACTCTTTTAAAAAAGATGACAATTTCTTTGATTTATTTACATAATAGAAAGGTGTTTTTTTTATTACAATCTGTTTTCCAATTAATTTAAGATCAGAGTGTCTAAAGATTGGACTATTTATAATTTGTAAACTCATTTTAAATTATTAATAAATTGGAAATTTACATCAAAACGTTTTGGTACTTATTGATAAATCTAGAACCGATATTTGCACTACAGACTATTTTTTCATTTATCAAACTATAAATATTTTTATTTGCTAAATTTTTAAATTTTGATTGAAGAGGATCTTGCTGATTATTTTCATCTTTTAAAACTCTTTCTATCATTTCTTGAGTTGCATCTGTAATATCCTCTGATTTACTTTCTTCAGTAACTAGATTATTTTTTTCATAGAATTTATCTGAGTAGAAGTGTAAATAAGGATGAGATAAAAGTTCATTAAAGTTTAAGTATTTATCTGTATTTTTTTGTTTAATAAATCTTGGAATAAAAATATCTTTACCGGTCAAACTATAATAAGTGGATAGTTGAGAAAGATTTGTAAGTAATACTGGTACTCCGAAAAAACTTGGGATTGTATAATAGCCAGAAGGTGTCCCAATACAAAACTTTGATGTTGCCGCTAAATAAACATCCATAAATTCAGAGCGAATATTACTGTGAGCGTAGTCTACAACATTATTCATTTTTGGGAGTTTTTGCATTGAAGGATCACCCATCCTAAAAACCCAGCCACCTTTATCAGTTATAAGTTTTATTGACTTAATAAAGTTATTAATATTTGAGTTTCTAAATTTTTCATTTGTATTACTTTTAGTTTCACCTCTGTACCCTGGCTCTCTAACATGCAAAGTTACATGCCAGTTAGTACTTTTAATTCCGATTTTTTTTAATATATCCTCTCCTCTGTTCTTATCCTCTTTATTCAAAATGAAAAAAGGTTTTGTGATATTATTCTCTTTCTTCTTTTGTTCAATTATTGAAGGTAAAAATTCATGAAAAATACTTTTATTTTCTAATGGAATTAAAAAACCCATGGGAATGCTCAAATAATTTTCCAAATTTTTTAAAGTATTAATAATTTTTTCGTCACTAATCACATTAATATGAGGTTTAAAATAACTAAATAATGTTTTATTTCTCGGCTTTAAGTGCTCAGGCAATAAAAGAGTGATATTTTTTTTTGGTCTTAAATTAAAGTTGTTCGAATTAATAAGTCCCTCTATAGTTATATGATTTCCCAAACTCCCATTGACAGTTTCGGACCCTATAAATTCCATGTTTATATTTTCTAAATTATTTTCTTTTATCCATAAGGTTCTTTTTTTAGCGTATTCATGTGAATGAGGTATCCAATCTTTATTAAAGTTTCTATATAATAATTCTGTAAAATTAAGATGAGCCTTTGGGTCATTTGGGTGTTTTTGAACTAATTTTTTTGCGCTTGATAATTGTTCGTCTTTATTTTTTATTTTTTTAATTTTTTTTATATCAATATTGGTTCTATCAATTTCGGATATATTATAATGAAACTTTTCGAAGAGGCTATTTAATTTATTTTTAAAAATTGATTTGAAATCGTATTTAGTTTTCATTGACAAAATTCTATTTTTTTGAAATTAAATATGGGCCTAGAACTAGATAATCAATTCCGCTTCCGTAAAAAGTCATTAAAGCATCCCTCGGTGTTTCAACTATTGGCTGGCCTTTTAAATTAAAACTAGTATTAATTAAAATAGGAACCCCAGTAATTTTATAAAAACTATTTATTAAATTATAAAATTTAATATTCATTTTTTTCGATACTGTTTGAACCCTAGATGTACCATCAACATGAACAGCTGAATACATTTTTTTAATTAATTTCTTATTTGCTTTTACTGTGCAATTCATAAAAGGGATTTTAGAATTGTTGGTATTAAAATATTTATCAGCGTGTTCTTCTAATACTGCAGGTGCAAAAGGTCTGAACTCCTCCCTATATTTTATTTTCTTATTTAAAATTTCTTTCATATCTTTTTTTGATGGGTCTGCTAATATTGATCTGTTGCCAAGAGCCCTGGCTCCTATTTCAGATCTTCCTTGATACCAACCAATTATTTTTCCTTTTGAAAGAAGTCTGGCTGTTAAAGAATAAATATTTTTAGGTTTTTTGAAAACAGAGTTGTTATTAATTAATTCTTTTTTTATATCTTTGTCAGAATATTGAGAACCCAAATAAGGTGAGGTAATTGGTTTAGTTTTATCTTTCAATTGGACTGAACCAAGATACGCACAGCCTAAAGCTAAACCTCTATCAGAAGGATTAGGTGGAATATAAATATTTTGGAAAATATTTGAATATAAAATCTCTTTTACAGCAGAACAATTTAATGCAACCCCCCCTGCATAACATACATTGTTTTTATATTTGGACATTTTTGATGAATTTTGAAATGCTTTTTTTATAAATTTAACTACGTGACTTTGAACACTTGCTGCAAAATTTTTATGAGACACTGTAATCTTTTCAGCATTTTTCCTCTTATATTTTTTGTATTTATTTTTAAAATATTCAGAATATCTATGCTCAAATGGTGTTTTTTGATTAACAAAAAATTTAGGATTTAATTTCCATAAATTGTCAGAATTCATTAAAATTTGATCTAAATTCACTTTAGGTTTTCCGTATGATGCTAAGCCCATAACTTTATATTCGTCACCGTCTGAATAACCTAAGAATTCTGTTGCAGCGGAATAAAAATTACCTAGAGAATTTTTGCTTGATATATATTTTAATGGTTTTATACCACTTTTGATACTTGCTTCAGCTATCAACCCAGATTTTTTGTCTCCAAAAGCATCTAAAGACAAGCAAGTAGCCTTTTCATATCCTGATGAATAAAAAGCTGAAGCAACATGGCTTAAGTGATGGTCAACTATTACAATCTTTGGGCAATACCCAAAATTATCGATAAAGTATTTTCTTAAAGTCTTTGAATAATTTTTTGCAGTAATTCCGGTGGATACAATTAAATTAATTTTTTTAAAATTTATTTTTGCTATCTTTAAAGTAGCTCGTATAGAATAATTTGGTAAAAAGCCTATCGCATTTTTATTTCTTAAATATCTTTCCTCCTCACAGCAAGCAATAATTTTACCATTGATCGCCAGGGCAGCTCCTGGCTCATGGGTGTGAATACTAAATCCACAATGTACACCAAGAACTATCATTTTTTTTGTTTGGTTATTAAAAAATTTCCTAAGTATAATTCGTCTATCCCACTACTAAAAAAAGTTTTTATAGCATCTAAAGGCTTGTCAACCATTGGTTCACCTTTAATATTAAAGCTTGTATTTACGACTACAGGAACCTTTGAAAGTTTATAAAAATTTTTAATGATTGAATAAAACTGTTTATTATCAGAAGAATTTACTGTTTGAACTCTTGCAGTTTTATCAATATGGACAACACCAGGAATTTTTTTGATCCATTTAGGTTTGACTTTATAAGTTATTGTCATGTGGGGGCTTTTATTCTTCATATAAAATATTTCATTTGATTTATCTTCAAGAACTGCCGGAGCAAAAGGTCGGAAGCTCTCTCTAAATTTAATTTTTTTATTTATTTCATCTTTAATATTTTTTATTTTAGGATTTGCCAATATTGATCTATTTCCTAGGGCTCTAGGTCCAAACTCAGATCTTCCATTAAAAATTGCTACGATCTTCCCTTTATTTAAGCTTTTAGCAACATAATTTGATATATTTTTAATTTTGCTAAATTTTACATTACATATTTTTAAAACTTTTAAAATTTCACTATTTGAAAAACCTTCACCTAAATAATAATTTTTTATAATTTTTGGTTTTATTCCATAGCTATTAGAACCATATAAAGCAGCACCTAGTGCACTTCCTTGATCAGTCGCTGCAGGTTGAACATAAAGATTGTCTATAAAATCTAATTCTAGTAATTTCATATTTGTCACGCAATTAAGAGCACAGCCTCCTGCTAGACAAAGATTTCTTAATCCAGTTTTTTTATGAAGCTTTTTTACTAAGGCAATCACAGCTTTTTCAAAATTAGTTTGAACACTTAATGCAAAATCTTTGTGAAATTGATTTATTTTTTCACCTTTAATTCTGGGTTTGCCAAATAATCCTATAAGCTTTTCTCCGTACCTAGGCTCATCAAAATTTCTATGTATTGGCTCCCTTTTTAAAAAGCTTGGATCAATTTTATAATCGAATTCTTTTACTTTAATTATTTTTGACAAATCCAAATGTTTTTTTCCATAAGCAGATAGGCCCATCACTTTATACTCGTCGCCCATTCCATCGAAACCAATGAATTGTGTCATCGTTTGGTAAAAAATTCCGAGAGATTGATCAACTGATTTTGTTTGTAAAATTTTAATTTTTCCATTACTTCCAACTCCTCCCGCCATGCTTTTAAAATCGCCCATTCCATCTATTGATAAAATCATAGATTTATTAAAGTTAGATGGGAAATAAGCTGATGCTAAGTGGGATAGCTGATGGTCAACCATAATAACTTCAGGGGAGTGTCCAAAATAATGTTTAAAATATACTTGAACTCTTTTTTTTAGATCAGGATATTTACAAGCTGATATAAAAACAGCCTTAATATCTTTGATTCCTATTTTATTAAATTCTAAGGACTTAGCAATTGCATTAACTGGTATATGACCTCTTGCGTGTTTGTACCTTAAATATCTTTCTTCCTCACCACAATAAGTTGTTTGACCATTAAGTAAGATAGCAGCTGCTCCATCGTGCTGACAGACAGTTAACGGAGTCATCAATCCCATTATATAATTTTTTTTAATTTTGTTCATTTATTTTTTACTAGCAGACTTAGAAGTAAGCATTAACCATTCCTGGTTTTCGAATCTTTTTTCATAAAGAATCTTGCTTATATATTTGGAAGGTATATTTTCTAAAAGTTTAATTTCTTCAGCTTTTGGAAATAAACTTTTTTTAATTGAAAAAGTATGAGTATTCTCAAATTTTTTTAAGAATTCTTTTCTTTCTGCATCAGCATATTTCCTATCATTTTCGTCTGGGATTCCAGTAATCCAGGACTTACTTTTTGCAGTGTAGTGCATTTCTATCAATATATCACTGTTGCCCAAGTTTTTTATTATCTCAGTATTAAATAATTCTTTTTCAAAGCCCTCGCAATCACTTAAAATAAAGTATCTTTTGTTTTTATCTAATTTAGTAAAATATTCTTTAGCATCTCCATGAAAAATATTTAATCTATCAAATACTTTATTTGCTTTTGCTAATTCAGATAAAAAATCGATAGCTTTTTTATCAATATCAATTGCTGTTAAATTTATATCTTTATTTTTGTATAAGTAGCCTATTGAGTAGTATCCCTCAGCTGAGCCTACGTTTATATAGTCATCATATTTTTTATTAAAACTTTCTTTTATCCAATCGGTTAATTGCATTTCGTAAACACCAAGAACTCTTGGCATAAAGCCGCCATTCATAAACTTCCGGCTTTGATAATAAATCATTCCTTTAAATAAACCATCCTGGATTCTACGCTCACTTAGAATCTTGCTTAAAAATAAAAAATAAGAAATTTTATTAAACTTTGAAAAGACAAAATCTATTATACTTAAAAAATAATAAATAATTTTTTTATTAAATACATCGAAGTATATTAATTGACGGAGAATTTTTAATAAATTTTTCAATTTAAACAGTGTTTTTTTTAATTAACTAAAGAAAATGAATTCGTAATCACCTGAATATTTAAAGTTTTTATATAACCACAGCCATTCTTTAACTGAAAAAAATGACTCACAAGTTAAGGCCCAACATTGAAGATTAAATAGTTCCTGATCGTTTCTAAAACTTTCCAACATTATGTATTTTTTCTTACCCAATCTTTCAATTTCTTGTAATGCAATTTTAAGATCAAAAATTTTCAAATTATGTAATGTAGCTAATGATATTACTAAATCAAAATATTTGGATTTGAAGGGTAGTTTTTTTTCTGCTTTATGTTTAAATAACTTTAAGTTTTTGTCTTTAAAGGACTTTTTAATAGCATAATTTGAGATATCAAAACCGTAAATTTTTAGTTTTGGCTGAATAATTAACATTTCTTTTAATAAAAAACCTTTTCCACAACCTACATCCAGAACTCTAGAACCTGCTTTTAATTTATAAAATTTTATTAATTTTTTAGCTACATCTCTCCATCTCCCAGGGATATATTTGTAACCACCATACCCATATCGTCTGTTTCCGTCCCAATATTCTTTTCCGTACTTTTTAGCAATTTTCATACAATAAACTTTTTTGTCGATCATTCTTGCGAGATAATCTCTTTTAGTTGAGTTATGTAAGTTAGATACGAAGTTTCTTTTTATCATTAAATTAACTTACTAATTTGCTGTTCTGATTTTAAAGAAGCTTTTTTAACTAGCCAAATATTTTCAATCCTGTTTATATCTTTTTGACTGGTAATTTCTAAATTTTCACAAGCAAAAAAGATTTTCTTTTTTCTACTTAAAATTTTTTTGAATATTTTTTTTCTTTCCTCGTCGTCAAATGGCATTTGAAAAACACTGTATGCTACTACGCCATATATGCCTTTTAGATTATTTAGTAAATCTTTTAAAATATGAAATGATTTAGGCATCGCATATTCACTAACGCTTAATAAAAAGTTAAAATTTCTTTTTTGACAAAAATCTTTAATGACTATATTTTGAACATGTTGTGGGACCCTTTCACCCATAAATGATCTGCTGAAGTTATAGCCTCTTACTTTTTTCATTTTATTTCAGGGAGTTTGTAATTGATTGCTAGTTGAGATATTTTTCTTAAAGAGATCGGTTCAAAAAATTCCCCAATTTTCTTATCTTTGTAAGGTGAAAAAACACTTTTAAAACGGCAATTTAAAGACCATCTTGTTTCCTTTTCTCTATTAACAACATTTCCATGCGGCAAACATTGGTTGAATAATAAAACTTGTCCAAATTTTATATTTATCCATTTCAAATCTTTTTTTATTTTTGAAAAAATTTTTGAAGAAGAGGTATTTTTTCCACTAATAAATATTTTTTTTAATTTTTTATATTTGTTAGGTGGTAGGATATACATAGCTTTAGTTTTATAACAATCTACCAAAGGTAACCAAGCAACCATTTCATAAGGCGAGTCACCAGACCAGACATCTGAATGCAGGGGTAGCAGAGAGCTATTGTCGTTCGGGAGTTGAATACTTAGGTTTATTCTTAATTGCATTGCTAACTCATTACCAATTAATATATCTAAATACTCTCTTGAAACTTGGTAATACAACTTTCTAACATCTTTATTTTTGTTTATTTGATTAATTATGTTCATTCTAAAAGAATTTAATTTATTAGGTTTTATTTTCTTATGGATAAAATTTAAAAGACTTTCGTCATTATTAAACTCAGTGTTAATTTTAATATTTTTTTTAATAGAGTTAATAAATATTTTTCGTATTTTTTTTAAATATTCTTGATTTGAAATATCTTTTACAACAAAACCATTTTTTTCAAAATCTCTTGATACTTTTTTTTCTTTATCTGATAAGAAATTTGTCATTTATAATTACCAGTTTTTTCCTATTTCTTTATCTGTCTTTAAACTAATGAAATTAGGTCCAATGTTTTTGTGACATTCCAAAACAGCGTTTTCTGTCTCTTGACTATTTTTTGGAAAGAATGGTTTTATATTCTTAAAGAGCTCCATAATTTTTTCTGCGTTAGTCTCTGAATGAGTAGGTCCGAGTTTTGGGTAATCTGCAAAACCTACAAGTTTTACATTAACATTTTGTTGATCTATATCTAATTTTAATTGCTCAAAAGGTCTTTCAATAAGAAATGGCGTAATTGTATAAACCCAAGGTTTCAAACCCTCTAATGACATACCGGCAGCAGTACCAAGTAAACTTTGTTCGCAAATACCAAGGTTAAAAAATCTTTTTGGATGTTGCTTTCTAAAATCATCAAAAATTCCATATCCTATATCTCCTACAAGCAAAACAATTTTTTGATCTTTTTTTGCAAGTTCACTTATTAATTTTCCAAATCTACGTCTCATTTAATTCCTAATCTTTTTTTTCCTACATCTATTTCAGAGCCTTTTAATTGTCTTGCATGCCAGACTGGGTCATTCTCAAATTCTTTTATGCCTTTTCCTTTTGTAGTATGGATAATAACAACACTTGGTTTTCCAATATTTTTAATTTTTTTAAAACCTTTAATTAAGTCTTTAAATGAATGGCCATTATTTATTTCAATAGTATTGCAATTAAAGGCATTAAATTTATTATTCAAGTTATCTAATGGAAGTGCGTCTTTTAATTTTGATAAAGCTTGGATTTTATTATAATCAACAACAATAACTAGATTGTCTAATCTATGCTTGGTTGCAATGAGGATTGACTCCCACGTGGTGCCCTCTTGGCATTCTCCATCGCTTATCATAACAAAAATTTTCCCTTTAACTTTTTGTTTTTTTCTTGCAAAAGCCATTCCTGTAGAAATCGGCAAACCATGTCCTAAACTTCCGGTAGTACAGTGTATTCCATTTTTAGAATCTATTTCGAGGTGTGTTTTAATTTTAGGATTTAATCCTTTGTCTCTAAGTAGTATGCACAAAGGAAAAGATGCATGTGCTTTACTTAATATAAATTTATCATTTTTGCTCATTATTATTTCATAAATTGTCAAAAGTGTTTCAATCATGGAAAAACTTCCTCCGAGATGAGCTTCCCCCTTTTCTATAAAGGCATTAAATGTTTTTATTCTCAAGTCTTTAGCCTTATTTTTTAATTTTTCTAAATTCATTAATTATTTTAATTTTATATTATTCATTCTTTTTATATTAAAGTATTTTTCATCTGCTAAAGAATTTGGTAGTAGGTTTTTCTCAAATGCTTTTCTTAAATCTGAAACAGCATCCTCGATTGTTTTTGTTGTTTCAAAATCGAGTACTTTTTTTATCTTTTTTGATGAAATATGGTATGAACGGTTATCGTCAGTTTTAGTAAAATCCAGCTTTACGTCTTTACCAATGATTTTTTTTACAGTGTTTGCTAAATCTAAGACTGTCTTATTTTCATATCCTGCATTAAAAATTTCACCAGATACTTTTGATTTAGGAGCATTTATCAAAAATTCATAAGCCCTTATCATATCGAAAATATGTATATTAGGTCTTAGCTGGCTCCCTCCAAACACACTAATTTTTCTTTTATGGTAAGCTAAATTTGTTAAAATATTAACGACTACATCCATCCTTTGTCTTGTAGAGTAACCGCATACAGTCGCTGGCCTTATTACAACACAAGTAAAATTTATGTCATTGAATTTTAATAATATTTTTTCGCATTCCATTTTAAATTTGGAATAATCGGTTAGTGGTTCTAATTCTATTTCCTCAGTGATATCTTTCTCATTTTTAAGACCATAAACTGAAGACGATGAAGCATAAATAAATCTTTGTACTGCATTTTTTTTGGAGATTTCAACGAATGGTTCAAATGCATCTAGATTAATAGATTTCCCAAGTTCCGGGTTTAATTCAAAACTTGGATCGTTAGAAATACAAGCTAAATGAATAACTATCTCATGACCTGGAATTAATTTTTCTAATAAATTACTATCTCTAATATCTCCTTTAACCATATTAAGATTTTTGTGTTTTTTGATAACATTTTCTCCATATATCATTAGATCTAAAACGGTAACTTTATGACCTTTTGATAATAAATATGGTGTAAGCATTGCACCTACGTAACCCGCTCCACCTGTTATTAAAATTTTGCTCATAAAAGTTATTATTTTAAGAAATGATCTAAAGTTTTTAACATTTCAACTTTATTTATTGCCTCTTTATTTCCAATTGTTTTGACTGATTGTGCTGCTGCTAATGAACTTACTATTAGGGATAATTCTTCAGGGAAACCACTTTTTATACATAATGCTATGATTGATAACATCGCATCTCCAGCTCCAATTTTGTCAACTGCACTTGTAGAATATGCTTGTGATGAATAAAATTTTTTACTTTTTTTATTAAAAAATAGTGACCCTTCTGTTCCTTTTGTAACAACTAAGTTTTGAATATTCTGCTCATTTGATAATTTCCTCATTAAGTCTTTAATTGTACTAGTTTTATCACGCATCTCATGTCTAATTTCACGGTCGTTAATTATTACACAATCTAAATTTTTATAATTTCTCATATTATGATAACCTATATTCGCTGCATTTATCTGGGCATTTAATGCTAAAAATTTAGCTTTTTGAGAAATAAGTTTTGCACTCCTTTTTGAGATCAATCCGTGTCCGTAATCAGAAACAATTACTAAGTCATGATCTTTTAAAGTTTTATTTAGATAGTTATTAAATAATTTTTCATCTTTAATATTCAATATTTCGTCATTAATTGAGTAAACACCCAAAACTTTGTTGTTAGCTACATAATCTAAAAACCTTCTTTTAATAATTGTTGGTGAATTTTTCTTTCTAATGTATTTAAATAATATATTTTTTGGTAATGTTTTATTAATTTCTTTAAGATATTCACCCTTTTCTCCAACCATACTTAACAAGGTTATTTTATTGCAGAAAGATGATAAATGTCTTGATATAGCAGCTGACCCTCCGAGATATTGTTCTGTTTTCAAATCTCTCAAAACTAAAACAGGTTCTTTTCCTGATTTTCCTAATGCTTCACAAAAATTATATTGGTCAATAATTGTTTCTCCAATAATAAGGACTTTTAATTTTTTCATTTGGTCAATAATTTTTTTAATATTATTAAATGAGTATTTTTTTTTGATTTTATTTATTGTGGATTTATGCTTTCTTGAATAAATACCTGAAAAACTATTCAAAAGACTGCTTGAACTGAAAGTAATGTCTTTTGTATATATAGTTCTACCACCATACTTTCTTACTAAACTTGTTTCTGATTTAATTTTATTGGTAATATCTTCAGCATGATTTTTATAATCTGGACCTTTACAATAAAAATTTGGTCTGATTTGAGTAATCGCTTGTGCAGCAGAAGGATGGTTATTAAGAACCACATAATCTACAATTCCAAGAGCTGAGATTGACTCTAATCTTTGATGTTCGTTGAAAGCAGGTCTTCCCGGACCCTTATTTACAAATTTATCAGAAGTAATACTTACTACAAGAATGTTCCCGTAGTTTTTTGCTTCTTTGAAATGTCTAATGTGGCCAAGGTGTAAAAGATCAAAAACACCGTGACATTGTACTATTTTTTTACCTGATCTCCTTCTTTCAGATAAAATTTTTCTTATATTTTCAATATTTATAATTTTATTTTTCATTTTGAATTTTTGAGCAATTTGAACCAAATTTTTGTAGCTTTTTTAATTTTTTTTGGTGTCCAAACAGGTGCGTCTCTAAAATTAACTATGTTTTCAAGTAAATTTTTTACTCCATCTCTAATTTTTATTTTTGGCTCCCAATTTAAATCTTTTTTTATTTTTCTAATATCTCCAAGTGATCTATCTGGTTCTCCTGGTCTTTTAGGTATGTTTACTGATTTACCGCCAATAAGTTTAACAATTTCATTAACCTGGATCTCTTTTCCTCCAGCTAAATTATAAATTTGACCATTTTTTTTTGATTTGGCTGCTTTAAATACTGCAGAAACTAAATCGCTGACATGTATAAAGTCTCTAGTTTGTTTTCCGTTTCCAACAATTGTTAGGGGTTTGTTAGCTAATTTTTGAGCAAGGAAAACTCCAAAAACAGCACCGTATGCTCCAGTAGTTCGTGATCTCGGACCATAACAATTAAAAAATCTAAGGCTTATTGCAGGAAAATTAAATACTTTATTCCAATGCATTACAATTTGTTCTCCTTGCCATTTTGTGAGTGCATAAGGGTACATTGGTTTAATAGTGGAACTTTCGTTTGTTGGAAATTTTCTTGGTAAACCATAACAGCTAGCAGATGCTGCGTATATAAATTTTTTTACTTTGGCTTCCTTAGCATATCTCAAAACATTAAAAGTTCCAGTTACATTAGAGTCAAAATATTTTTTTGGGTTTTCTATGCTTGGAACAATATCTGCTAAACCTGCCATATGAAATACATAATCAACTCCTTTGAAATATTTTTTTAGATTGATATTTTTTGAGATATCTAAATTGATTACTTTTATATTTTTTTTTGAATGATGCTTTAGGTTCGATTTTCTTCCAGTGCTAAAGTTATCTAAAACAATTACTTTATGTTTATTCTTAACGAGAAGATCAACAAGATTACTTCCTATAAAACCTGCTCCACCTGTTACTAAGCTTTTCATAATAGATTTAACCAATGCTCCGCACTTTGCAAAAATACAATTTTACATTTATTATATTTATCATTAATTTTTACTATGCAGGAGTAAATAAAAACTCTTTATTTTTAATTGTTGTTTTTATATCTCCCATTAAAATTTTAATTCGATTTTTCTGAAAACTTAAGATTTGGAATATTCTATTAGTAAAAGGTCCAGACGAGAATTTATATTTTGAATAAACATCCAGATCAAAAAAGTCTCTTGTTATAAATCCATCTTGATTTTCAGACTTCTTGCATTTTGAAATAAATGCTTTTATTTCTTTTTGTGACTCTATTGTTCCTTCTAAAATATATTTTAAACCTTTTGAAAATTTTAGTTGATTTCTATTTTGCTCAAATTCTAAATTCGTATGAAAGCAAAACAAATAGTCTCCTAATAAATTAAAATCTTTATTTATTAATTTATTGTTTTTAAATTTTTGAATTCTTAATTTTGGAATATAGATTTTATATTCTTCACCCAATCTACTTTTAAGATCTTGTTTAAGTAAAGCTAGATTTTTTTTATCAAATTTTAATACTGTCCACATTTTATTTACGTTTTAGTTCCTTTTTAAGTTCGTCATACTCTTTCATTTTTCTTTTCATAAAATTTAAAGTAAGACTTGTTTTTGCTGTGATACCTTTTGGAGTTAATACATAAAAATAATTTAATTTATTTGGATTTTTCTTGAAATTTTCAATTTTAATTAATCCTTTAGACTTTAAAGCCTTTAAACAGTAATTTAGCTTTCCCAAACTAAAACCTAATTCTTCAGCCAACTCCCTTTGTGTAGACTCTGGATTTTGCTGTATTTTTCTTAAAACGTCAAAATGATCTTCTTTATCTTTCATATTGTTCAATAATTGAACATTTTATTGTTCAATAAATGAACAGTCAAAGCAAAAATTCAATAAAAATAAGTACTTTTCCACATATAGTATGTGACAAGTTTTTAATACATATCTATTGATTAATAGTTGTCTCTGAAAAGATTATGTATTATAAATTTTGTATGACAGACAAAAATTCCAAAAAAAATGGCGCGAATATATATCCTGGTAAAGTCCTAGTAGTTACAGGAATAACTGGTTTGGGTTACAACATAGCTCCCCAAATTGGCATATATCAAATAATGAATTATCTAAATTACAAAAATATAAATTGCGAAATATATGACAGAGATTTGGAATTTTATAAAAAAACAAATTTTAATAAAAAAGAGGTTTTAGAAAATATCCGTAAAGGTGAATACGATGTTATTGGTATAAGCGTATCACATAGCAAAGCCAATGATGAAAATGGTAAAACAGTTCAAAAAATGTGTATTGACCTAGATCTTATTTGGGAAATGAGACAAGCCGCAAAAGAATCAGGAAGAATGCCAGTATTCGTCGCTGGTGGGCAAGCAGCAACTCTTAACTATAAACAGTGGCTAGACTATGGAATTGATTTAATAGTATTAGGATACGGCGAAAAAACTTTCTACGATATTTGTCAACAATATTTTTCTATTCCAAGAGAGAAGAGAGAGGTATCAAAACTTATAGAGCAAATTGATGGAGTAAGAGGAGTATCTTTCAAAGAAAAGACTGGTATTTATCGTTACACTCCAACACTTCATGTAACAAAGGAATTATTTAAAGAACTATTCTTTGATTTACCACAAAAGATGCCCATACCTTATCAAAAGTTTTGGGATATATTGAAAGAAACTTCTGCAACACAAGAATTAGGTGCGGCTGAATTTATTTATGAAAATGTAAGAGTTTATACGACAAGCCATTGTCCAAGAATGTGTGGTTTTTGTAATTCAGGTCAATATTTAAAAGAGACTACTGCAGAAGAAAAAGATCTTATGATCAACAGAAACGACGAAGGTATACGTTTCTCTAAAGGTGTTCAAAAATTAGTGAGATTAGACGCGCAAGAAGTAATGGATTTGATCATGTTTTATATTAAAAATTATGGAGCAAAAAGTTTTTTGTTTAGTGACGATGATTTTGCTCTAAAAGGAACTGACAATAGAACTGAAAAGTTTGCAGATTTAGTTATCGAATATAAAGAAAAAAATATTATGGATAAAAATATTTCTTTTCATTGTCAAACTCACGTGACAGATTGGTTGTTGCCCGATCAAAGTCCTAATATAAAACTTTTAAGAAAAATTAAAAAAGCTGGTTTCAAAAGCATTAGTATGGGAGTAGAGACCTTTACAGACGGGGTTATAACGTCAAAATCCATAAATAAACAAGGTTATAGAAGTAAACATTCTCAGGCCGTTCTTGATGCAATGTTACAG
>CACFQM010000004.1:17500-50566 GCA_902568425.1 uncultured Pelagibacteraceae bacterium
AAACCAGCTATCTACGAATTTGGTTGGCCTTTCACCCCTTACCACAAATCATCCAAAGACTTTTCAACGTCAACTGGTTCGGTCCTCCGGCAAGTGTTACCCTGCTTTCAACCTGCTCATGGTAAGCTCATTCGTTTTCGGGTCTAATTCATACAACTAATCGCCCATTTAAGACTTGCTTTCGCTGCGCCTACACCTAATCGGCTTAAGCTTGCTGGATAAATTAAGTCACTGACCCATTATACAAAAGGTACGCCATCACTCTAAAAAGAGCTTTGACTGTTTGTAGGCATACGGTTTCAGGTTCTATTTCACTCCCCTAATAGGGGTTCTTTTCACCTTTCCCTCACGGTACTTGTTCACTATCGGTCACTGAAGAGTACTTAGGCTTAGAGGGTGGTCCCCCTATATTCGAGCAAGATTACACGTGTCCCGCTTTACTCAAGAAAATTTATAAGTGTTACCCCTAAAGGACTATCACCTGCTTTGGTTAGTTTTTCCAAACTATTCAAGTTAACTTACAAATTTTACTGGCCTATTCCGCTTTCGCTCGCCACTACTAACGGAGTCTCAATTGATTTCTTTTCCTCTGGTTACTTAGATGTTTCAGTTCTCCAGGTTTGCACTTTATACCTATGAATTCAGTATAAAGTAACTCATAAAGAGTTGGGTTCTCCCATTCGGAAATTCTCGGATCAAAGCTTGCATACAGCTCCCCGAAACTTATCGCAGTATACCACGTCCTTCATCGCCTTTCAGTGCCTAGGCATCCGCCATACGCCCTTTAACGCTTGATTTAATGCACAGAAAAAAATTTCTGTAAAAATTAAATTTTTGTTGGAATGTTCATCTATTCGAACATTCATTCATTATTCATTGATTGTTCATCTATTCGAACAATCGGATATAGATATTGATAAAATTATTTACGATTTAAAAATGCTAAAAGTGTCAATTCTGGTGGAGGATAGCGGGATCGAACCGCTGACCTCCTGAATGCAAATCAGGCGCTCTCCCAGCTGAGCTAATCCCCCGAAACAATGGTGGGCCGAGGACGACTCGAACGTCCGACCTCACCCTTATCAGGGGTGCGCTCTAACCACCTGAGCTACCGGCCCCTAAAGTCATTATATAGAGACACTTTGAAGAAGAGAAATGAGGACGGTCACATTAAATATATTTTTTGACCAAAAGAAACTTTTGGTCATCCTTAGAAAGGAGGTGATCCAGCCGCAGGTTCCCCTACGGCTACCTTGTTACGACTTCACCCCAGTCGCTGATCGTACCGTAGTCAAAGGTTTTACGCTTTGCCTTAAGGTGTAACCAACTTCCATGGTGTGACGGGCGGTGTGTACAAGACCCGGGAACGTATTCACCGCGGCGCGCTGATCCGCGATTACTAGCAATTCCAGCTTCATGCACTCGAGTTGCAGAGTGCAATCCGAACTGAGATACATTTTATAAGATTGGCTTCGAGTCGCCTCTTTGCGTCTTATTGTAAGTACCATTGTAGCACGTGTGTAGCCCAACTCGTAAGGGCCATGAGGACTTGACGTCATCCCCACCTTCCTCCAGCTTATCACTGGCAGTTCGTCTAGAGTACTCAACTAAATGTTAGTAACTAAACGTAGGGGTTGCGCTCGTTGCGGGACTTAACCCAACATCTCACGACACGAGCTGACGACAGCCATGCAGCACCTGTGTTCCGTCCGGCCGAACCGAAGACTCATATCTCTACGAGTCGCGACGGACATGTCAAGAGTTGGTAAGGTTCTGCGCGTATCTTCGAATTAAACCACATGCTCCACTGCTTGTGCGGGTCCCCGTCAATTCATTTGAGTTTTAACCTTGCGGTCGTACTCCCCAGGCGGTGTGCTTAACGCTTTTGCTGCGACACTGAAAATAAAATTTCCAACGTCTAGCACACATCGTTTACAGCATGGACTACGAGGGTATCTAATCCTCTTCGCTACCCATGCTTTCGCTCCTCAGTGTCAGTAGTGATCCAGAAAGTTGCCTTCGCATTTGGTGTTCTTTCTAATATCTACGAATTTCACCTCTACACTAGAAATTCCACTTTCCTCTATCACACTCAAGCTAAAAAGTTTTGATGGCAGTTCCAAGGTTAAGCCTTGGGATTTCACCACCAACTTTTTTAACCACCTACGAGCTCTTTAAGCCCAGTAATTCCGAACTACGCTAGGTCCCTTCGTATTACCGCGGCTGCTGGCACGAAGTTAGCCGGACCTTCTTATTCGGGTACAGTCATTTTCTTCCCCGACGAAAGAGTTTTACAACCCAAAGGCCTTCTTCACTCACGCGGCATCGCTGCATCAGGGTTTCCCCCATTGTGCAAGATTCCCCACTGCTGCCTCCCGTAGGAGTCTGGGCCGTGTCTCAGTCCCAATGTGGCTGGTCTTCCTCTAAGAACAGCTATTGATTGTTGCCTTGGTGAGCAATTACCTCACCAACTAGCTAATCAAGTGCGGGCTCATCTTTTGGCGATAGATCTTTCCCCGTAAGGGCTTATCCGGTATTAGCTCAAGTTTCCCCGAGTTATTCCGAACCAAAAGGCAGATTCCCACATTATACTCACCCGTCTGCCACTCAGTATTGCTACTGCGTTCGACTTGCATGTGTTAGGCGTGCCGCCAGCGTACGTTCTGAGCCATGATCAAACTCTCAAGTTTAATAACGGCGCACACTAGCTTTAATAATTTTAATTAAATTAAAATTACTTTCGTTAAAGTGTGTACGACAAATTTCTTTTATTAACCTAACCGTCCACACTTCTCTTCTTTATCTACAATTTAAAAAAGCTAAATCTTCTGATTTTCAGAAAACTAAATCCCAATATCAGTATAAAAACCAACTAAAAATAAGGTTTTTGCAGTGATTATTGGGAAACGCTGTTATATTGTAATATAAAAATTAATCAAGACGTATATTTGTCAAAAAAACCACTAAAAACAGGTATTTTTACACTACCTGACATTGAATATTGCACTTTTTTTTTATATAGAAAAGATCGATGATAATAAATCATTTTTTAGCAAATTTAGTAAAAATTTCACGAAAACTATCTAAAAATAATGTTCTTTTTAGCAGGGTAAGACCTGCTTACTTTATTGGGAGCACACTTTTATTTTTAATAGTGTATTTTTCTTTTCTTATTAACGAAAATTTAAAAGAAAAAAGGGCAGAACAAATAAGTTCTTTTTTATCTAACAACCAAACAGTTCTTTTAAAAAATTACATATTCAACAAAATTAAGTCTCCGTATTTGGAGTATGATTATATTGTAAAAAACAATGATACCATTGAAAGTATATTAAATAAATTTAGTGTTAAAAGAGATGAAATTGCTTTTGTTGTAAAGAAGATTAAGAAACAAAAATTATCTAACATATCACCAGGTCAAAAAATACAATTTATTTTAAAAAAATCTTCAAATGGCAAAGACTTGGAAATATTTAAAATCAACTATCCAATTTCTAAAACTACATTTGTCCGTATAGATAAACGTAAAGATGGTATAAACGTTTCAAAGAATATTACACAACTTTTTAAAAAAAATGTTGTAGTTGAAGGAAGAATATCAAATAATTTGTATAGCTCGGCAACATCATCGGGGATGGAGCCTAGCATTATAATTGAATTTGCAAGGATTTTTGGTTTTGAAGTAGATTTTCAGAGAGATATAAGAAAGGGAGACAAATTTCAAGTTATGTATGAAAGATATTTCGACGACAGGAATAAGCAAATCAAAACAGGAAAAATATTATATGCTTATCTTAACGTAAATAATCAAAAAATTAAATTATATCGATATGAAACAAAAAATGATTTCGATTTTTATGATGAAAAAGGTAAGAGTATAAGAAAAGCTTTGATGAAGACTCCAATTAACGGTGCGAGACTTTCATCGCCTTTCGGTAATAGAAAACACCCAATATTAGGTTTTACAAAACATCACAATGGGACTGATTTTGCTGCACCGACTGGTACGCCAATCATGGCTTCGGGTAATGGTACTGTAATAAAAGCTGGTTGGTGTGGGAATGGTGGCAACTGCGTTAGAATTAGACATAACTCTGCATACACAACTGGTTACGGTCATATGTCTAAAATTGCTACCAGAACCGGAAGAAGAGTTAGACAGGGACAAATAATAGGATATGTTGGAAACACCGGTATGTCTACCGGACCACATTTACATTATACAGTTTCTTACAATGGGAAATTTGTAAACTCACAAAAATTAAAACTTCCTTCAGGAAAAACTTTAAGTGGTGATGAAAGAAAAAAATTTGAAATTCAAAGAATAAAGCTTGATGTTACTTTAGGAGAGCTACTATCTCGGCTTTAATTATTACTCTATTGATTTATTAGAATCTGTTTTTGGAGTTTCTTGAGGAACGTTTCTTTTATTAACCTCTGATAGAATTCGTGCATAATGATCGGAATGTTGAAGATAATTTTCATGCAAGATTTTATCTCCGATACCAAGAGCCTCTTTTGCTAAGTTTTTATATTTTTCAATTACTCTTTCTAAATTATGTGGATTTTTACTAACATGGTTAGCCCTAAAAAAATTATTCCTTGGACCATCTATATTATGTACTGAATTATTTTTCATAGACCCATTTGATCTTCTACCTGAATAGTGTTTATTTGATCTTGGTCTAAATCTTCTTATTTTTCCGTTCTTCATAATTTTTATAAATGATTCTATATTTATAATTTAAAAAATTTAATAATTTTTCTTAATATTTGTTTTTTTTACTTCAAAGTGCTAAAAATACAACGAACATTATCTCTGTAATCTTTAATCTTTTTAGTCTCTCTAAATCCGTTTAACCTCAGAATATTAGATACTAAATAGTTTTGTCCTCTTCCGATTTCTAATGCTAAAATTCCATTTAATTTGAGGATATTTTTAGATTTGTAAATAACTTTTCTTATAACGTCAAGCCCATCATGACCGCCGTCTAACGCTTTCTGTGGTTCAAATTTCTTAATATCCTCTGAAAGTTGGTTGATTTCTCTTTTAACTATGTACGGTGGATTAGACACAATAAGATCGAATTTCTTATTATAGATCGTATCTATAGATTTGCATTTAAGGCTTGCCCTTTTATTCAAGTTCATGGTTTCTAAATTAATTTTGGCTACTGAAATTGCCTTATTACAAATATCTATACCTAGTCCTCTACTATTATTTAATTCATTTAATATTGAAAACATTATACATCCCGTTCCGACTCCTACGTCTAAAAAATAGAGACTTTTTCCCCTAAATTTTTTAATAATTGGATCTATCAAAAGTTCAGTTTCAGGTCTTGGTATCAAAGAATTTTTTACAACATAGAAATCTTTGCTTCTAAATTCCTTTTTATTAAATATATAGGCAATTGGTTCTTTTTTTAATCTTCTAGAAATAATTTTTTTAAATCTTTTTAAGTCAGAAAAGGAAATAACTTGTTCATTTATCAAGAGTTTTTCTCTGCTTGTTTTAAGAACATGGGATAAAATTATTTCTGCATCAATTTTATGGGAAATAATGTTTCTATTTTTTAAAATCTTTGATCCAATATTTATTGCCTCTGATGTTTTCATTTTAAGTAAGACTTTTTAGTTTTAAATCCTGATCTTTTAATCTCAAATTTTCGTTCATTTCTTCATGAATTTCTCCTTTTAAAAACTCATCTAATTTATGAAGGGTGAGATTTATTCTATGATCAGTCACTCTCCCCTGTGGGAAATTATATGTTCTTATTCTTTCAGATCTATCTCCTGAACCTATTTGGCTTCTTCTGTCACTAGATCTTTCTTTTTCTTTTTTTAATTTTTCAGCCTCATAAAGTCTTGCCCTAAGAATTTTTAAAGCTTTAGCTTTATTTTTATGTTGAGACTTTTCATCTTGCTGGGTTACGACAATTCCAGTCGGCTTGTGGGTAATTCTCACGGCACTATCAGTAGTGTTAACTGATTGGCCGCCTGGACCACTTGATCTAAATACATCTATTCTTAAATCGCTATCATTTATTTTAACATCTACATCTTCGGCTTCTGGTAAAATTGCTACTGTTGCAGCTGAAGTATGGACTCTTCCTTGGGTTTCTGTATTTGGAACTCTTTGTACCCTGTGAACACCAGACTCGTATTTTAAATAGGAATAAATATTAGTTCCCTTTACAGAAAAAATTACCTCTTTAAAACCTCCTGCTTCACTTTTTGAAATACTAATTATATCCATAGTCCAATTCTTTTTGGAACATACTTTTTCATACATTCTAAATAAATCGGCTGCAAATAGAGTTGCTTCTAGTCCACCTGTCCCTGCTCTGATTTCTACTATAGCATTTTTTTCGTCATCTCTATCTTTGGGTAAAAGGAATATTTTTAATTTTTTTTCGTAATTATTTCTTTTTGACTCTGCACTCTCAAGCTCTTTTTGGGCTAAGTCAATTATTTCGTTATCATTCTTTTTGTCATTTATAATATTTTTAAGATCTATTTTGCTCTTATCAAAATTTAAGTATTCTCGGGCAATTTCAATGATATTTTTTAAATCAGAGTACTCTTTAGATTTTTTTGCAAATAGTTTTGTATCAAACTTTCCGCTTGATAATTCTTTTTCTAAGGAATTATATTTATCTATGATATTCTTGACTTTTTCAGCTGGTATCATAAAAGTTAATTTATTTTTTCTTTGGCTTTTGATTCAACTAGCTCTACTACTTTTTCAATAATATCTTTATTCGCAACTTTATTATGAGGAATTCCAGACAAATAAAATAAATTATTTCCTTCTCCACCACCTGTAAGACCAATATCAGTTTGTGATGCCTCACCAGGTCCATTAACAACACATCCTATAATTGATAGTGTTAAAGGTTCCTTGATATGGGAAAGTTTATCTTCTAAAATTTTCACTGTATCAATGACTGGAAAAGCTTGTCTTGCACAAGATGGGCATGAAATTATTTGCACTCCTCTTGATCTAATGCCTAATGATTTCAATATTTCATAACCAGCTTTAACCTCTTCGACTGGATTAGCAGACAATGAAACTCTTATTGTATCGCCTATACCTTGCATTAAAAGTTTTCCAATTCCAATTGATGATTTAATACTACCAGTTATTAAACCACCTGCTTCTGTAATACCTAAGTGTAAGGGATAATCATAAAGTTTTGATAAACCCTCATATGCCTTTACTGCCAAAAATACATCCGATGATTTAACGCTTATTTTAAAATTAAAAAAATCATTATCTTCAAGTAACTTTATATTCTGCTCTGCGCTTTCAATTAATGCCTCGGGACAAGGTTCTTTGTACTTTTCTAAAATATTTTTATCTAAGGAGCCTGCATTTACTCCTATTCTGATAGCGCAATCATAATCTTTAGCAGCTTTCACAACCTCTTGGACTCTTTCTTTAGAGCCAATATTACCTGGATTAATTCTCAAACATTTTGCTCCTGAAATTGCTGACTCAATTGCTCTTTTATAATGAAAATGTATATCAGCAACGATAGGTACTCTGGCTTCCTTTGTTATTTTTTTTAGTGCTTTTGTTGACTCTTCGTCAGGACAGGAAACCCTAACTATGTCAGCACCTGCTTGTTCCAACTCATTAATCTGTTTTATGGTAGCTACATAATCTGTTGTAAGGGTATTTGTCATTGATTGAACAGATATTACCGCGTCGCCTCCAACATAAACATTGCCAACTTTAATTTTTTTTGTTTTTTTTCTTTTTATTAATCTATGAGGTCTTATTTCCATATTATTATCAATCAAGTTTAAATGTTTTATGTAATTTTTTTACTGCATCAATAGTAAATTTTTCATCTATTATTACTGAAATTTTAATTTCAGATGTAGAGATAGCTAACAAATTTATATTTGCGTCTGCTAAAGATCTAAACATTTTAAAAGTAATACCCGGGGTAGCAACCATTCCAGCACCAACAATTGATATTTTTGAAACTTTATCATTCATATACATTTTTTCATACTTAATTTTTTTATTGTTTTCTATTAATAAAATTGCATTTTTAACGTCCTGTCTTTTTGTTGTAAAAGTAATGTCAGTTTTTTTTCCATCAGTTGAGATATTTTGAATTACCATATCAACGTTTATTTGATTTTTTGATAACGGTTCAAATACATCTGCTGCAACACCTGGTTTATCTTCAACTCCAAGTAAAGTAATTTTTGCATCATCTTTTGAATAAGCAACACCAGTTACTGCTTTGGTGTAATCTATGTTGTCTTGATTAATTATTTCTGTTCCCTCCCTTTCAGTAAATGTTGACTTCACCTGAATAGGGATATCACTCATCATGGCAGATTGTACGGCTGAGGATTGCATTACTTTTGCGCCTAGAGATGAAAGCTCTAACATTTCTTCGTAGGATATCTTATCAATTTTTTTAGCCAGAGGTATTTTGTTTGGGTCAGAGGAGTACACACCATCTACATCGGTATAAATTTCACAACTATCTGTTTGAAAAATTTTAGCTATTGCTACAGCAGTTGCGTCCGATCCACCTCTTCCAATAGATGTAATGTCTCCAGATTTTGAGACTCCTTGAAAACCTGGCACAATTGCAACACCGCCTGAAGAAATATAATCATTTATATTTTTAATATTCATATGAATAATTCTAGCATTTGTATGTTCACCTTCTGTAATAATTGGGATTTGCCAATTCAACCAGGATTTTGATTTGATTCCTAAATCATTTATTGCTCCTGCTATTAATGCACTTGTGACTTGTTCGCCAGAGGTCAATAAGACATCTAGCTCCCTTTTGTTAAATTTTTTTGATATCCCCTTTGAATATTCAATTAAGTTATTTGTTGTGCCTGCCATAGCTGACACTACGACAATTAATTTATTACCATTGTCATGTTCTTTTTTGATAATTTTTGCCGCATGCAGGATTCTTTTAATAGATCCAACAGAAGTACCACCAAATTTTAATACTTTTTTTGCCATACTTAGATTTTATTATAAGATAATTAAGTTAAAATTAAGTTAATTAATTTATAATAATGAGATAGATGACTACAGTAAATAAAGAAGAAATTCAAAAGTTTTCAAAAATAGCAGATGAGTGGTGGGATACAAAAGGCAAATTCAAACCTTTGCATATGTTTAATCCTATCAGGATAAAATATATTAAAGAAAAATGTATTTCACATTTTAAATTAAAAGAAGATCACCCTAAACCATTAATGCCTTTAGAGTTATTGGATATAGGCTGTGGAGGCGGCTTGATAAGTGAACCAATGTGTAGGTTAGGAGCAAAAGTAACTGGAATTGATGCATCAAATAAAAATATAAATGTTGCTACACTTCATGCAAAGAAAAGTGGTCTTAATATAGATTATATGAATACATCACCTGAGCAAAAAATAATTAAAAAAAAATTTGATGTTGTTTTAAATTTAGAAATTATAGAGCATGTAGACAATGTTGATTTATTTTTGGAGTCCTCAAGTAAATTATTAAAAGAAAACGGCATAATGTTTATTGCGACCATAAATAGAACTTTTGAGTCTTATATAAAAGCAATAGTTGGAGCAGAATATATTTTAAGATGGCTTCCAATAGGAACGCACGAATGGAATAAATTTCTTAAACCGAATGAGATTTATGAAAGATTAAAAAAATTGAACTTTGAAAATATTGAAACAGATGGATTTAATTTTAATTTATTTTTGCAAAACTGGAAAAAATCTAAGGATTGTTCTGTAAACTACATTATTGTAGCTAAAAAAAATTAATTCTCTCTATTATTAACCCAAGGAATTGAAACTACATCAATTCCCTCCTCTTTAAGTTCCTGGGTCTCTTTTGGTGTAGTTATGCCGTATATATTTTTGTTCCTTTTTTTGTCATAATAAATTTTTCTGACTTCTCGTGGAAAATTCTCGCCAACATATTTGAAGTTTTTTTCAACAAATTTTCTCAGTTTTGCTAAATCATTTTTCATCTTATTTATCTCTTTATTTGGAAAATTTATTTTCTTTCTGTGAGAAATTCTTGGAGACATTATTGATTTTTTTACTAATTTAGTTTTACAAAATAAGCACTCGATTAATTTTTTTTTAAGTAATTTTTCAAATTCTTTTGAATCAGAAAACCAACTTTCAAATTCATGCTTATTTTTACACTTGAGATTATATTTGATCATTAGTTTCTGTAGTCGGCATTTATATTTATATATTCATTTGTTAAATCGCATGTATAACACTCAAAAGATCCTTGGCCAATCTTTAGATTTACTTCTATAAGTAAATCGTCCCATTTCATATATTCTTTTAATCTCTCTTCATTGTACTCTTCGGAGATCTTGCCTTTTTCAGCAACTTTTAATTCTCCAAATTTAATTTCAATTTTGTCTGGAGATATCTTTTCTCCTGATTTACCAATAGCCATAATTATTCTCCCCCAGTTGGGATCCTCACCGGCCATAGCTGTTTTAAATAAAGGTGAGTTAGCAATAGAGAAAGCAATATTTTTTGCCATCTGTTGTGATCTAGCATTTGTAACTTTTACAGTAATAAATTTCTTTGCACCCTCACCATCACTTACAATTTGTTTTGCTAAATTTAATAATAATCTTTGAAGAGCCATTTCAAAATCTTTAAGCTTTGGATCTAATACATTATATATCTTTCCTGTTTTAACCTTATTGCTTGAAAAAATTGCAACCATGTCATTTGTAGATGTATCACTGTCTACCGTTATTGCATTAAAGGTGTTTGTCATTGCTCTTTTTAACAAGCTCTTTAAAAATATTGATGGAATATCTGCATCAGTAAAAACAAACGCGAGCATAGTTGCCATATTTGGCGAAATCATGCCAGATCCTTTTGCGATTGCAGATAATCTAATATCCTTATTCCAAATTCTGCATTCTTCATATGCAAGTTTAGGTCTTGTATCGGTAGTCATTATAGATGAAGCTGCTTTAAACCAAATAAATTTATTTTGTTTATCTCTTAATTTTTCTACAAGTTGAGGAGTACTATTTTTAATTTGTTGTATTGGAAACTTTTCTCCAATTACGCCAGTTGATGCAAAAAGTATTTCATTAGGTTTAATTACTTGGCTGGTACCACCTTTTTTTTGAGCTTCTCTCAAGGTAAGATTTTTTGAGAGATTTTTTGATAAACTTTGCAAGGCTTCTGAACCTTGTGTTCCTGTGAAAGTATTTGCATTTTTAGTATTTATCATTAAAGCTTTAATAAATTTTTTTCTGATTTGTCTATTCCATGTAATTGACTCTGAACAAATAGAATTATTTGTGTAAACTGCTGCGTAATTTGCGCCATCCTTAAAATAAAATAAACAAAGATCATCCCTACCTGTTCCATATAAATCAGCAGAAATTGCTGAAATTTCTAAGCCTTCAATTGGCTGGAGTTCTTGAAATTCGCCCATTTTTGACAATTTTGGTTTATCTTTTAAAAAATTTTTTACATTAATAGTCATGTTAATATTCTAATTTATTACTATATATATATATGAAACTAACAATTATATAAAACAAACACATGAATTTTATAACTAAAACACTAAATAAGTTATTTAAAAGCAGCAATCAACTAGAATTAAATAAAATTAAGCCAATAGTTGCTAAAATTAATGATCTAGAGAAAAATTTCACTAAATATAAAAGACATAATTTTGTAGAAAAAACTAACGAATTCAAAAAGAATATTATAGATGGGCGAAGTTATAATGAGATACTGCCAGAGGCTTTTGCATTAGTCAGAGAAGCGTCGAGGCAGGTGCTAGGTGAACGTCATTTTGATGTGCAATTAGCAGGAGGGATTTTCCTACATCAAGGTTGTGTTTCAGAAATGAAAACTGGCGAGGGTAAAACATTGGTTTCCACTCTGCCTGCCTACCTTAATGCACTAGGGGGAAAGGGAGTTCATATTGTAACCGTTAACGATTATTTAGCCAAAAGGGACTCTGAATGGATGGGTCAAATATATAATTATTTAGGATTACAAACCGGCTGTATAACAAATGAATTGGACGATCAACAAAGAGAGGAGAATTATAAAAAAGATATTACCTATGCAACAAACAACGAATTAGGTTTTGATTATTTGAGAGACAATATGAAATATAATATTGCTGAAATGGTACAAAAAAATAGAAATTTTTGTATTATCGATGAGGTAGATAGTATATTAATTGATGAGTCTAGAACCCCATTAATAATTTCAGGTGGTATAGAGGATAAATCTGACCAATATTTTTTAGCAAATAAGTTTATTAAAAATTTACAAAAGAAAGATTATGATCTTGATGAAAAAAATAAAAATGCAATACTAACCGATGTAGGAATTGACAATATTGAGAAAATGTCAATAAAAACTGGAATACTCAAAAATAATAATTTCTATGATCCCCAAAATTTAAATTTAGTTCATCATATTAATCAGGCCTTAAAGGCAAATTTATTATTTCAAAAAGATAAGGATTACATAGTCAAAGATGATCAAGTTCAAATTATCGATGAATTTACCGGTAGGATTTTAGAGGGAAGAAGATTTTCTGATGGATTACATCAAGCAATTGAAGCTAAAGAAAATGTTGAAATTCAAAAGGAAAATCAAACACTAGCGTCAATTACATATCAAAATTTTTTTAGATTGTATCAAAAACTCGCGGGTATGACTGGCACTGCAATGACTGAGGCAGAAGAACTTTTTGATATCTATAAACTTAAAGTAATAAGTATTCCAACAAATAGAGAAATGGTTAGAAATGATAAGAACGATCAAATTTTTAGAACTGAGGAAGAAAAAAACTTTGCAATTCTTAATAAAGTTAAAGAGTGTTATGCAAAAGGTCAACCTGTACTCGTTGGAACAACAAGTATTGAGAGTTCTGAAAAGATGTCGAAAATTTTCAAAAAAAATAATTTAATTCACAATGTTTTAAATGCTAAGCAACATGATAAAGAAGCAAAGATTATTGCTGAGGCTGGTAAAGAAGGAATGATAACTATAGCAACTAATATGGCTGGTAGAGGAACAGATATACAGCTGGGAGGAAATAAAAATCTTCTTGTAAATAATAATAATTCTAAAGATAAAGTTGAAAAAATAAAACAAGACAAAGAAAAAGTAAAAAATCTTGGAGGGCTTTTTATTGTGGGAACAGAAAGGCACGAGAGTAGAAGAATAGATAATCAATTAAGAGGTAGATCGGGTAGACAGGGTGACCCGGGATCATCGGTATTTTACATAAGTCTTGAAGATGATTTAATGAGAATTTTTGGCGGCGGATCAATTGACGGAATGTTGAAAAAATTAGGTTTAAAAAAAAATGAATCTATTAATCATCCTTGGATAAATAAAGCAATGGAAAGAGCTCAGCAAAAGGTCGAAGCAAGAAATTTTGAAATAAGAAAAACACTATTAAAGTTTGATGATGTAATGAATGACCAAAGAAAGATTATTTTTGGTCAAAGGTTAGAAATTATGAAAAATAGTGACATAAAAAAAATGATTTTATCTTTTCTTGAAGAACTAAATAAAAATTTAGAGTTAGCCCATCAAAATTTTTCAAAAAGTAACGATTTAAAAGTATTTTCTAATGAAGTAAAGGCAAGTTACGGAAATGCTTTTGATGAAAAAAAAATTGAGGAATTTTCTAAAATGAATACAAAAGAAATAACCAAGAATTTTGATAACTTTTTTATAGAAAAAAGAACTGAAAGAATAAAGGTATTGGGGGAACAACAAAATAACGATATTGAAAAAAGAATTTTTTTACAAATCATGGATTTTTTATGGAGGTCACACTTACAATACTTAGAACAATTAAGGCAAGTTATTGGCCTAAGAAGCTATGGTCAGAAGGATCCATTGGCTGAGTTTAGAAGAGAAGCATTTCAGCTTTTTGAGGATTTGTTATTTAAAATTAAAACAGAAACAATTAAGTTTTTAGTTAATACAAATATTGTTATACAGGATAAAAAAGAAGATAAACAAACTGGTAATTTTGTTAAAACGCGAAAAATTTCCAGAAATGAGCCTTGTTCTTGTGGATCTGGAAAAAAATATAAACATTGTCATGGAAAGGTAGCTTAAAATGAATAAAGATTTTCCAAAAAAAATATCTGTATTTCCATTAAGAGGTGCAATATTTTTTCCAAAAACTAATTTACCATTAAATATTTTTGAAAAGAGATATGTGAGTATGGTAGAAGATGCCTTAAAAGGAAATAAATATATTGGTATGGTCCAATCAAAAAAAGTTGAGGGTGAAGTGTTTAAAGTTGGTTGTTTAGGAAAAATTGATAGACATGAAAAAACTCCTGATGGAAGAATTTTAATAAATCTTAATGGTCTATCACGATTTAAAATAGATGAAGAAGTAAATAATGATAAATTATACAGAGAATTTATAGTTAATTACGAGGACTTTAGAGATGATATGAAACTAAAAGAATATGAAGTTAAAAATGAAATACTTGAAAAATTAATTAATAATTCAAAAAAATATTTCAGTCAACAAGGAGTACTAATTGATTGGAGAGAAATTTCAAAACTTAAAGCTTTTGAACAAATTTATACTTTGGCAATGATTTCACCATTTTCTGTCAGCGAAAAACAAAAAGTTTTAGAAGTACCTGATTTGAATGAAGCAGCGAGCACTTTAAATGAAATAACAAAATTTGGATTTTATGAAGATCTAAATGATAAAGATACGCTTCAGTAAACTAAACATATATTCTGTCTGCTAGACCGTAGCAGAGAATAGCGCTAATGATGACAAGAACTATAGGGGCATAAATTCCATCATTTCTAGTTTTTTTGGTCAATCCTGTTTTGTCAATCTTCAATGTATAAAAATTTGTGATTAATATTGAAACGTTAATTATAAAAACTAGGTTAAAGAAAGCCCAAGTAGCAACTAAACCACCTGACCTAATAAAAGCAACATAGATTGCCATTAAAACAGTAGCAATCATGAATGATCCTGCAAATCTCGTGATCAAAGTTGCAGTTTTATCAACTCCTCTATCCTTAAGAAATTTTTTGGTATCAAAGACTAATTGGTAAGCGTAGCTACCCACTATGATAAAGTGTGCTAAGTAAATTATTAAATAAAATATGTTACCAAATTTATCTATCATAAAAACTTAAATATTAGTTTTTTAACTAGTTTGTTTCTCTAGTATTCTTATTGTAAGACTGAGTAAATGGTATTGGCACAACTGTCGCATTAACAGGCTTGTTTGAGTATTTTTTTGGTAAATGCACTTTGTATTTTTTCCCAAAATTTCCAATTGGAAAACCATTTGTATTTAAATTTCCTTCAAATGGAACGTAGCCCATAGCTATGTTTGTGCCTTTTTCTGGATGATACCATGGTGACGTTATAAATCCGACTGGCTTACCCCCTTTGTCATTTGATATTAACCAAAAGTCGTTTGCATAATCTTCGATAGGTTTTCCGCCCATTTCTAAACCTACAAGTTGTAGTTTATAGGGTTTTTCACCATTTTTAATTTGTTCTTTCATTTTCTCTAGTGCTTGTTTACCCACATAATCCGTTTTTTTATTCCATATTCCTTTACCTGATAGCGAAACCTGATAACCAAGATTACATTGAAATGGGTTGTGCTCGTGATCTAGATCTTGACCCCAAGATAATATTCCAGCTTGTATTCTTCTATGGTGTGCTGGTGCAATGACCATTAATTTATGTTTTTTTCCAGCTTTAAGTACAGTGTTCCACATATCTTCAGCATACAATGTTGCGTTTTTTAAATAAATTTCATATCCAGCTTCCCCTGAAAAACCTGATTGTGAAATTATACAATCTCTACGGCCTATTTTAGCTTTAGCTAAACCATAGAAAGGAATATTATCCATATCTACTTGGTCACCTACTAAATCCTTCATTAAAGCTTTAGATTTTGGTCCTTGAATTTGAACTGGACATGAATCAATCTCGTCTATTTCAACATTAAATCTTTTGTCAGCATTAACGCCTTGTAAGTATAAACCAATGTCGGAGTCCGACAAACTAAACCAAAACTCATCATCTTCGACTCTTAACAAAACAGGGTCGTTAAGAACGCCGCCCTTATAATTACAAAGTATTACATAACGTCCTCTCATAGTTGAAATTTTCGATGCATCTCTTGTAATTACATAGTCGACAAATTTTTCAGCGTCTGGACCTTTAACACGAATTTGTCTTTCAACTGCTACGTTCCACATTGTAACGTGATTTTTAATAGCTTTATATTCAACCATAGCGCCACCTTTTTCAGGTCTTACATAGCCTCTTGGATGGTATATTCTATTATAAACTGTAGCTCTCCAACAGCCAGCTTTCATAGACAAATGCCAGTAAGGAGATTTTCTTACTCGAGTTGAAATAAGCATTTCTACTTTTGTTGGACCACTTTGTCTCAAATTGTATGGTACTTGTCTGTCTGACTGATCAACTGAAGTTTCGTGTTTGACTTTATCGTAATTTATTTTTTCAACTTTATAAGAGTTCGGTACCTTTTTAGGCATAATTATTTTTAACTAACCACTTATTAGTTTCTTTTAATCCACCAAAAGTGTAAATGTGGAAATGACCTGTTGATTTCTTAACTTGATCAATTAATTCATTAGGATCTGATGGTTTTAACAAATTTATCGCTTTAGAAGCGTTAGATTTTATAAAGTTAAGTGAATTTTTAGCTCCAACAATATTTGCGAATTTTATTAAACTTGTAAGCTTTAAAGGTCCAGTAATTCCAACATGAACTGGCAAAGTTTGTTTTGAAATAAATTTATTTATTGGTTCAGGATTTAAAAGCCACTGAGTAACAATGTAATCTGCAAAGGGTTTTTTATCTTTCATAGCTTTATCTAAATTAGAATCCGATATATCAGGGGACCCCTCCGGGTGTCCAGCAATTCCTATCTTAAAACCCTCGAACAATCCTGTTTCTAAAATCTGCAACGAGCAGTGGTAATCACCAATTGGTTCAGCACTTCCTCCAATAACTAAAGCTTGTTTTACGCCAAAATCTTTACACATAGAAACATACTGTTTTAATTCATCTAGATTTTTAATTGACCTTGCTGGAAAGTGAGGCACTGGATTGAACCCAGATTGGACTAGCTCTTTTGCTTTTTTTGCAACCTCTCTAAAGTCATTACCAGGAAGCATTGTAACATAAACATCTTTAACTTTTGGTAAAACTGAAAGGTCAGTTTTCATTGTTATCTCTAAAGAAAAATTCATTTTTTCGGATATACCAGCTAAACCTATTTCTTGTCTAGAGTTTTCGTAATGAGGTGGCCTTGGTTTGAATCGCACAAACGACACATACCTTTTCAGGGTACTGCTCTACTACTGAGCTACAAGGCCAAATTCATCAAAATCTAAAAGTAATTCTACCTTTAGTCAAATCGTAAGGGGTCATTTCTACCATTACTTGATCACCGGCTAAAACTCTTATTCTATTCTTTCTCAATTTTCCAGCTGTATGGGCTAAAACCTCATGATTATTCTCAAGTTTTACCCTGAACATTGCGTTAGGTAATAATTCGGTTACTTTTCCCTTAAATTCTAGTTTTTCCTGTTTACCCAATTAATTACCTTTTTTTTAATCTCACTTTTATAGAATTAGCGTGCCCATAAAGATTTTCATACTTTGACAAAGTTATAACTGATGGACCCAATCTTTCAATACCCCTTTTTGATATTTTAATTACTGATTGCCTTTTCAAAAAATCATAAACTGATAAGCCAGATGAGAATTTTGCTGTTCCAGATGTTGGTAATACGTGGTTTGGGCCAGCAATATAGTCTCCTAACGCTTCAGGAGAATAAGGACCTAAAAAAATGGAACCAGCATTATTAATTGAATTTAAAAAGATATCAGGATTTTTTGTATAGATTTGTAAATGTTCAGGGGCAATAATATTTACTACTTTACCTGCTTCTTTGAGATTATTTAATAGTATAGCTAAACCGAAATTCTTTAAACTTTTCGAGGCAATCATTCTCTTTGGTAAAAATTTGAGCTGCTTTTTTATTGATTTATTTACTTTAAGAATTAAATCTTTACTATTTGTAACTAAAATAGATTGTGACATTTCATCATGCTCTGATTGAGCAATTAAATCTGCTGAGACCCACTCAGGTTTCGAGAATTTATCAGCAACAACGGTAACCTCAGATGGACCAGCAAACATGTCAATTCCTGAAATTCCTGAAACTTCTTTTTTGGCTAATGCGACGTATTCGTTTCCTGGACCAACTATCTTATCAACTTTTGGCACTACTTTGGTTCCAAAAGCAAATGCTGCGATGGCTTGTGCTCCACCGAGTTTAAAGATTTTTTTAACACCACATTTCTTTGCCGCATACAATACCCCGGGATTTATTCCCCCATTAAAAGAAGGAACTGTCATAAAAATTTCATTTACTCCCGCAATAGAAGCTGGAATACAATTCATTAATACAGAGCTTGGGTAACTCGCTTTCCCTCCAGGTACATAAACACCAACTTTCTCAATAGGTTTTGATCTATAGTAAAAACTATTGTTGATTTTATCCTTTTTTTTAAATTTATAAAACTTTTGATTCTTATGAAAATTGAAAATTCTCGAAAAAGCAAGATCGATAGAATTTTTTACTTTCGGATCTAAGAATTTTATTTTTTTTTTTATTTCTAATTTTGTAAAAGTGAGGTTATTACTTTTCAAAGTTTTTAAATTATTAAATTTTTTCTCATATTTTATAAGTGATTTATCTCCATATTTTTCAACATCATTTATAATTTTTTTTACCACAGTAATTTTTTTACTGGAATACCCTCGTCTTAAAGTCAAAAAACTATTTAATATTTTTTCGAAATTTTTTGCTCTTGATCGTAATGTTTTAATCATGAAATAAATCGTGTTTTGGTTTATTTTTTGTTTCCCATGGATCACTTATATCTTCCAGAAAACATTCTATTATTTCTAAATTTAATTTAATCAATATATCACCTGCAAAATTTAATTTTACTTCATAGTTTTTATCAGACAATAATTTAGTTTCAATTGCTAAAAAGTCTAAAAAACGTTCTGTATTTTTTTGATTCAAGTTTTTTGAATTAACATTAATTACATTTTCAAATTTTAAGACAGATATTATCCTTTTGTTTTTCCTAAAAACTCCCTTTTCAATATCCTCCCACATAAATCTATTGAATTGTATTAGGAATATTTTATTTTTTTTCAAATGTGCAATATTTTTTACTTGTGTAATCGAATCCTGCAGGTGTGCTGAGATTACCTTTATATCGTCTTCAGAAGTTCCATTAAGTTTTAAACTTGTACTACTCATTAATAATTTACTCTAGTAATTGTTGCTCCACAGTTTCTAAGTTTCTTTTCTAAATTTTCATAACCTCTGTCTAAATGATAAACTCTATTTATAATTGTTCTATTTTTAGCAATTAAACCAGCTAAAACTAAACTTACTGAAGCTCTTAAATCAGTGGCCATAACTTCAGCTCCGTTTAGTTCTTCAGAAAAATTTATTGTAGAAAGGTTACCAGAAACTTTTATCTTCGCTCCCATTCTATTGAGCTCAGGGACATGCATAAAACGATTTTCAAAAATATTTTCTTTAATTTTTGACTCCCCATTCGCTTTGGTCATCAAAACCATAATCTGTGCTTGCAAATCAGTTGGAAAGCCTGGGTAAGCCTCAGTTTTAATAGAAATAGGTTTAATATTTTTTGAAAAAAAAATTATTATTTTATTTTTTTGAGTTTTAAATTTAATACCCATTTTTTTTAGAATATCTAATTCTTTTTTTAATATATTAGTATCAATACTAGTGATTTTAATTTTTTTACCAACCAAGGCACCAGCAATTATAAAGGTACCAGCTTCAATTCTATCAAACATTACTGAGTAATTAACTGCCTTAAATTTTTGTGTTCCGATAACCCTTATTTCTCTTTTTCCAGTCCACTTAATATTAGCACCCATTTTTTTTAAAAAATTTATTAAATCTTTTATTTCAGGTTCACACGCACAATTTTGAATTAATGTTTTTCCAAATGCGTAAGTAGCGGCAATAACCAAATTTTCGGTTGCTCCAACTGATATTGATGGTAATTTTATCTTGTTACCAATAAGCCCATTGGTTGCTTCAGCGTGAATATAACCATCTTTAATTTTAATTTTAGCACCTAATTTTTTTAACCCAAAAAGATGAATATTTACTGGCCTCGTTCCAATTGCGCAGCCTCCGGGTAAAGATACTCGGGCTTTACCAAATTTTGATAACAAAGGTCCCAGAACAATAATTCCAGCCCGCATAGTTTTAACAAAATTATATGGGGCTAGAGTTTTTAAAGATTTTTTATTGTTATTTATAAAAATTTTTTTTTTTTTAAAATTTAATTTTATATCTGATCCCAAGTATTTTAGAAGTTCAGACATGGTAATTACATCTTTCACAAATGGAACATTGTTTATAATAATTTTATTATTGCTAAGAATTGTTGATGCCAATATTGGTAGAGTGGCATTTTTAGAACCTGATATTTTAACAGTTCCAGATAAACTTTTTTTACCCTTAATAATAAGTTTTTGCATTAATTAAATTTTGGGAAGGGTAACGCCTCTTTGTTTCATATATTTACCTTTTCTTTTAGAATAAGTAACTTCAGGTTTTTCATTTCCTTTGATAAAAACAAATTGTGCAGCTCCCTCATTAGCATAAATTTTTGCTGGTAAAGGTGTTGTGTTTGAAAACTCAAGAGTTACATGACCTTCCCAACCTGGTTCTAATGGTGTCACATTTACGATTATGCCACATCTTGCATATGTAGATTTACCTAAACAAATTACAATTACATTGTCGGGTATTTTGAAATATTCTACAGTTCTGGCTAAAGCAAAAGAGTTGGGTGGTATTACACAAATATTTGATTTTTTTGATATAAAACCATCTTTCTTAAAATTTTTAGGATCGACAATAGTAGAATTAACATTTGTGAAAATTTTAAAATCATTTGAAACTCTCGCGTCGTATCCATATGATGAAAGACCATAAGATATTCTACCTTTTCTTGTTTGTTTTGAGACAAAAGGTGAAATGATTTTTTTACTTTTTGCCATTTTTTTTATCCATTTATCTGACAAAACGCTCATGTTAGTTATTTGACCTTCTTCTTATATTTATTTTTATACTCTTTTCTTTTTTTTAAATTTGATTTCAAAGCGAATTCTTTTTTATAAAGAGATATCTCCTTTTTTAAAATGACTTTCATTTAAACTAATTTTTGTTTGGGTTTGTTAAATCTTCTAGTGTAATTGTCTTTTCAATATCATGCATTTTTTCGGGCTCATTTTTTTCTTCTTTAACTCCCTTTTTGGCACGCCTTTGTTCTAAACGAGCTTTTCTTTTGGCCTCTTTTTTCATGGCCTTTTCGCCTCTGATAGATTTGTAAGTGTAATGTATACCCATTTTTGCACCATATTTTCATTATCTTTTTACTTTGTAGGCTGAAATTATGCAAGCACTACTATATTTAGCTGTAGATATCCTTTGATAAAATGTAAGTATCAAATAATTTGCCCATATAGCTCAGTTGGTAGAGCACTTCCATGGTAAGGAAGAGGTCGCAAGTTCAATTCTTGCTGTGGGCACCGTTTAAAATATTTATTCTATATATAGCTGCCATCTCTCAAATTATTTAAAAGTTTTTTTTAAGTCTTCATTTATCATTTTAAATGAGCTTTCCCAGTTATCAATTTGCTTTGATCTGTACAAATTAACATTATCATACCATTTAGTAGATTTTTTATCTAAAAACCATCTCCAATCGCTCACAAATGGAAGGGGTATCCATGTTTTTTTTCCTAGTGTTCCAGACAAGTGAGCTAGTGCTGTATCAGCAGTTATTACTAAATCAAGTTGTTTAATTATTTGGATACTATCTATAAACGCATTTTCCGATTTATCGATATTTTTAAAAAAGATTATATTCTTAAATTTATCTATTTTTTTGTTATCAATTTCTTTTTGTAAAACAAAAAAAGTAAAATTAAATGATGAAGCTAGATTTAAAAAATAATCAAAAGGTATGTTTTTTTTAATTAAAGAGGTATTTGAATTTATGCCAATTTTAGTTCCTTTATACTTTTTTAATAAATCAGTCCATTTTTTTTCTAAATTGTCATTTTTTTGAAAAAAATTTACAGTAGGAACAAAAAGATCATTTTTATTATAAAAAATTCTTGGGATACTAAGTAAATGAATATGATAATCATGCTCTGGAATTGGATTAATATCAGATATTAAATTAAATATTTTTTTATCAAAAAAGTGAAAAAACTTTTTACTTTTAAGAATAATTGTTATTTCAACTTTGTATTTATTTTTTATTTTATATAAATATCTGGTAAATTGTATCAAATCACCAATTCCTTGTTCTGAAATTACTAACAATTTTTTATCATCAAGACATTCCCCACCCCAAATTTTACTTTTAAGATTAAGCTTTTCATAATTTATATAATCTTGAAATGATTTACTTTTTTTTCTCCATTCATATTCTTCAAAACCTTGTTCGAAATTCTCCATCATTAATAACTGCGTTCCATAATTTACATGAACATCAGGATTATTATCTTTAATCTTTATTGATTTTTTGTATGATTCTATGGCTTCTTTAAAATTTCCAGTTTGTTTGTAAGTATTTGCTAAATTATTATATGCTAAAAAATTTCTTGGACTATTTTTTAAACTATTCTTATATGCACTAATTGCTAAATCTAATTTATTAATTGAAAAATAAATATTTCCAATATTATACATCGAAAAATTATTTCTAGGTTCAATCCCATAAGATTCTTTATATAACTTAATTGCTTTTTCAAAAATTCTTTGATCATGATAAAACTTTGCATAGTTATATAAAAGTAAAGGATCCTTAGGTTTAATTTTTAAACTTTTTTCGAAGACATTTTTTGCCAATTTATATTCTTTTAATTGCGAAAGTAATGGACCATAATTTTGCAAAACTGAATAGTTATTTGGATTCGATTTTAAAATATGCTCATAAATTTCTTTAGCTTTATTCCAGTTTCCTTTGCTATGGTGCAAAAGCGCACTTTTAAAATAATCTACGTTCATAATTATTTCTTTTTTAATTTTATTAAAACCAAGTTTAATAAAGATAGCATAACAGTAACGGTGATATCAAGAAATGGACTTGCTTCTGGATATCCGTAGTTCCATAAAATTACTAAAACTAGCCATGCCAACCAAATAGTTATTTTAAAATTTTTCATTTAGTTTTTTTTAAAAAAAAATTTTTTAATTACAAGTCCAACTAAAAGCATCAAAATAAAACCTAAAATTGGTAAGTAAATATCTGGAGATAAAACTATATTTACTAAACTTAATTTTTCATTTGTCTCAATATATTTTTCTATCCCTGCTCCTAGAGCAACACTTATGAACATTGTTGGCCAACTACCTATAAATGTTCCCAGGAAATAATTTTTTATGGAAATATTAAATAAAACAGGTAATACATTTTGTATTGCATAAGGAATTCCACCGCCACCACCAAGTCTAAATAATGTAAAATATAAAAATTCATTTTTTTGAAAGGCAAGTTTAAGACTTGAAAATTTTGGCTCTAATTTTTCTTTTATTAAATCTGTAAAAAAGAGTTTTGCCAATAGATATAGTAAAGTTGTTCCAATTGAAGCAGATACAACAGCGATTAAAATTCCATACCACTTTCCAAAAACAAACCCAGAAAATAACAAAATTGGTGATGCAAATCCCAAAAGTAAATACCAAACTATTGAAAATAAAAAAAATACTATAGTAAGAAATAGAAAGTTATTATTCTTGTAATCAATAATAATCTCTTTGTTTGACTTAATAAACTCATAGCTTGTCAAATCTCTAACATCAATAAGAGAGAATAAATAATATAGACCAAGAAATAGAATTAGTAGATAAAATACTCCAATTATAAGTTTTAGATTTCTAGAACTTAAATTCATAAATAATTTTTAACTGTACTTATACAGTCTTATTACCTATAAATATCAAAAAATTTAATAGGAACCAAAGAAATCTTATGAAAAGAACCTATCAACCAAGTAAGCTGGTAAGAAAAAGAAGGCATGGCTTTAGATCAAGAATGGCTACAAAGGCAGGCAGAAAACTTTTAGCTAGGCGTAGAGCTAAGGGTCGAAAAAAACTTTCTACTTAAAGATAATGACAAAGCTCGAAAGTTTAAAAAAAAATTCCCATTTCCAAAGAGTCTTAAGAAATAGAGTTATAAATAACGAATGCTTTACTATATATCGTTCAAAAAATTTTTTAGATAAAAAAAATAAGGGTAAAAAACTTTACGTAAGTTTTGTCATGAGAAAAAAAATTGGAAATGCGGTTAAAAGAAATAGAATTAAAAGGAAGTTAAGATCTATTGTACAAAAGTTGTTGATGATGAACAGTACAATTAATTTAGATTATATATATGTAATTTTTGGAAAGGATAAAGCCTATAAAGAGTATAATAATTCACTATATGAAAAAATGAAAAAAAGTTTTAAAAGGATGCAAAGTTTAAAAGTATGAAATTAATAAGTTTAACTTTAATATTTTTTATTAAAATTTATAAATATTTAATATCGCCTCTAATTGGACAAAATTGTAGATTTCTTCCCACCTGTTCGGAGTATGCTGAAGAGTCATTAAAAACTCATGGTCTAATAAAAGGTTTATCCTTAACTTTTAAAAGAATATCGAAATGTCACCCTATAAAATTATTGGGAGGAAGCTCAGGATTAGATTTTGTACCGAAAAAGAAAAATGTAGGAAAGAAAATTTAAATGGATCTTAGAAACGTAGTTTTTGCTATAGCTTTATCATTCGCTGTTCTATTTGGTTGGTCAGTAATTTTTGAAACACCTCAAATTGAAGAGCAAAAAAAATTGGAACAAACTCAGGGTTCAGAAAAGACTGACAATAAAAATACTGATGCACCTTCACCAAATGTTAATATAGAAAAGGAAAAAGTTTTAAACATATCTAGGGATGATGCGATTAAATCTGTAAAAAGAGTAAATTTTGAAAATGAGAATGTTAAAGGTTCTATCTCACTAAAAGGATTTTTGATAGATGACATTCTTTTTAAAAAATATAACACAGAAGTCAATTCAAATGAAAAAGTAAAATATTTAAATCCTTCTGAAACAAATGATGGGTACTTTGTTGAAACTGGCTGGGCAGCAAGCAATACAACTAATACACCTCTTCCAACAAAAAATTCGATATGGAAAGTAGTTGGCAATAATGAACTTTCAGTAGGCAATCCAGTTATAGCTGAGTGGAATAATAAATCAGGTTTGATTTTTAGAAAGAAAATAGAATTAGATGAAAAGTTTTTATTTAAAGTAACGCAAGAAGTTCAAAATAATTCAAGTCAAAGAGTAGAGCTTTATCCGTACGCGCAGATAACGAGAAACCAAGATCCAGATGTTGTAGACTTTTATATTTTACACGAGGGGTTTATTGGAGTTTTTGATGAGGACTTACAAGAGGAAGGGTATGATGATATTAAAGAAAAGAAAAAAGAGTACTCCGCTGGAGAAGGTTGGTTGGGTATCACAGATAAATATTGGTTAACCGCATTAGTACCTGAAAAAAATCAACCATTTAAAGGTGAGTTTACTTACAAAAATGGTTTCAAAGCAAATTACATTCAAAATAAACCTGTCGTTGTTCAGCCTTCAGGCTCAGGAATATCCGAGTCAAAAGTATTTATAGCAGCAAAAGAAGTTAAAGTAATAGATGGTTATGCTGAAACAGAAGGTATTAACAAATTTGATTTAACAATTGATTGGGGTTGGTTCTACTTTTTCACTAAACCACTATTTTTTATAATGAATTATTTATTTGAACTTACAAAAAACTTTGGAATAGCAATTGTTTTAGTAACTGCAGCTGTAAGATTGTTATTTTTCCCACTTGCAAATTACTCATTTAGATCAATGGCAAAAATGAAGATATTACAACCCGAGTTGTTAAGATTAAAAGAATTACACAAAGAGGATAAAGTTAAACTTCAGCAAGAAATGATGGCGCTTTACAAAAGAGAGAAAGTAAACCCACTTTCTGGATGTCTTCCAATTTTAATTCAGATACCTTTCTTTTTTGCAATATATAAAATGCTTTTCATTTCACTGGAAATGAGACATCAACCATTTTTTGGTTGGATTAAAGATTTATCAGCACAGGATCCAACTTCTATTTTTAACTTTTTTGGTTTGATACCTTGGGATCCACCATCTTTTCTAATTATTGGAGCATGGCCTATAATGATGGGAGCGACGATGTACTTACAGCAGAAACTTAACCCTACTCCTCCAGATCCTATACAAGCAAAAATTTTTATGTTTTTTCCGTTATTTTTAACAATAATTTTAGCACCATTTCCTTCAGGTCTTGTTGTTTATTGGACAATTAACAACATACTAACAATTGCTCAACAATGGGTGATTTACAGATCAACAACTGTCAAAACGAAATAAATGTCCGAAGAAAATAATTTAGAAGAAATAAAAAAGTTTTGGCCAAAAGATGCTCCAGATGTGACGAATGTTCCAAAATACGTGAAAAAATATAAAAAAGATTTAATAGTAATAAAATATGGTGGCAATGTTTTAATTGATAGAAATATTTTTAATAATTTTATTCAAGACATAAGCATATTAAATAAACTAGGTCTTTCAATTGTAGTTGTACATGGTGGAGGTCCAAGAATAGAAAGGGAATTAAAAAAAGGAAATATTCAAAGTAAATTTATAAATGGTCTAAGAGTAACAGATAAAGATGTCATTAATATTGTAGAAAAAGTTCTTATAGATTTTAATAAAGATATCGTAAGCTCATTAAACAAAAAAGGGTCTAAAGCAATTTCGGTAAATACAAAAATAAATAATATTATAAATGTAATTCCTGATAAACCTGAGTTAGGTTTTGTGGGAGTACCACAAGAAATAAATATTGAAGTAATAAGAAATATAATTAGTCAAAATCAAATACCAATTGTTGCACCATTAGGTTTAGATAAAAATAATCAAACTTACAATATTAATGGGGATACTGCGGCGAGTGCTATAGCTAAAAAATTGAAATCTAGAAGACTTTTATTAATGACAAATGTTGAGGGTGTTTATGATGATAGAAAAACTTTAATTTCAGAAATAAAACCTTACGATATGGAAAATTTAGTTAATTTAAAGATTGTCCAGGGTGGAATGTTACCTAAAATAAAAAATTGTATTGAGGCTGTTGAGAATGGGGTTAGAGGTGTTGTTATTCTTGATGGTAGAAAACCAAGAGCTATATTGAAAGAAATTTTCTCAGATCAAGGTGCTGGTACTTTAATTAGAAAATGAAAGATCTTTTAAATATAAAGTATTGGCTATTTGACTTAGATAATACGCTTTATTCCGGTGATACAAAAGTTTTCGATCAAGTTGATAAACGAATGTCTAAATACATTTCAAATAAATTAAAAGTAAGCATTGAGGAAGCTAGAAAAATACAAAAAAATTATTTCCATGAATATAATACGACTTTAAATGGTATGATCAAAAATCATGAGATAGATGCGCAAGAGTTTCTAGATTTTGTTCACGATATTGATTTAGAATTTCTCAAAAATGATAAGGGTTTAGAAATAGAGCTCAGTAGAATAAAAGATAAAAAAATAATATTTACCAACGGCTCCCGTGCTCATGCCGAGAATGTTACTAAAAGAATTGGGATTAATAGGCTTTTTGATGGAATTTTTGATATTGTAGACTCAGATTTTATCCCTAAACCTGCTATCGAAACTTACAAAAGATTAATTGATAAATACAAAATTGAGCCACAATATTGTATATTTATAGAGGATATTGCAAGAAATTTGAAGCCAGCACATGAATTAGGTATGAAAACTGTTTGGATTAAAAATGATGAACCTTGGGCTGCAAAATATTCAAATGAAAATTTTATAGATTATAAAACAGCTAATTTAACAACTTTCTTAAAGGAAATAAATGAACTTAGAAAAAATTGAAAAAACTATAAACGAAGCTTTTGAAAAAAAAGATAAAATTGATAGTTCAGATAAAACGCTAAATGATTTGGTGCGTGAAACTATTGACTTGTTAGATAACGGTAAAATCAGAGTTGCAGAAAAAAAAGGTGACAAATGGGAAGTCAATCAATGGATTAAAAAAGCTATACTTTTAAGTTTTCGGGTGAATAAAATGAAAGCATCTAAAGGTCCTTACTCTACTTGGTACGATAAAGTTGATGGAAAAACACAAGGATGGAGTGAAGAGCAAGTTAAGAAAGCTGGATTTAGATATGTTCCCAATGGCGTAATTAGAAAAGGAGCTCACATAGCAAAGAATGTTGTTTTAATGCCTTCGTTTATAAATGTTGGGGCGTACGTAGACGAAGGAACAATGATAGATACATGGGCATCAGTTGGGTCATGTGCTCAGGTTGGAAAAAATTGTCATATTTCTGGTGGTGCTGGTATTGGTGGTGTCTTAGAACCGATGCAAGCAAATCCAACTATTGTAGAGGACAATTGTTTTTTAGGAGCAAGAGCAGAAATAGCGGAAGGTGTAATTGTTGAGAAAGGGTCGGTGCTGTCTATGGGTGTTTATATTGGTGCATCAACAAGAATAATTGATCGTGCAACTGGCAAAATTCATTATGGTAAAGTACCTGCCTATTCTGTTGTTGTTCCAGGCTCAATGCCAAGTACAAATAATCCTAAAGGACCATCGCTATATTGTGTGGTAATTGTAAAAAAAGTAGATGAGAAAACTAGAAGTAAAACTTCTATTAACGATTTGTTAAGAGATTAAAATCATGCAAATAAGTGAATTAAAGTTAGCAAAAGATTTGATTCGCAAACCTAGTATTACACCTAAAGATGCTGGAGCTATAAATTTATTAGCTAAAAATTTAAGATCTATAGGTTTTAATTGTAAAATTATTAATTTTAAAAATATAAAAAACCTTTATGCAAAACTTGGAAAATCCTCTCCAAATTTTTGCTATGCAGGACATACAGATGTGGTTCCTCCAGGAAATATTAAAAACTGGACCACTAATCCATTTAAACCAATTGTAAGAAATAACAAATTAATTGGACGAGGTGCTAATGATATGAAAGCATCAATTGCATGTTTTGTAGCTGCAGTAAGTAGATTTAAAAATGAAAATAAAAATTTTAAAGGATCAATAAGTTTACTTATTACAGGAGATGAGGAAGGAATAGCGGTGAATGGAACAAAAAGAGTTATAAAATATTTAAAAAGAAAAAGAGAAAAAATTAATTTTTGTATAGTAGGCGAACCAACTAATCCAAATAAACTTGGTGAAATGATAAAAATTGGAAGAAGAGGAAGTTTGACAGGTAGACTTACTATAATAGGTTCGCAGGGCCATGTTGCTTATCCACACAGAGCCAATAATCCCTCAAGTACTTTAATTAAAATTTTAAAAAAAATTAAGGATTTAAAACTTGATAAAGGAACAAAAAACTTTCAACCTTCTAATCTCGAGGTAACAAAAATTAATATTGATAATCACGCAGATAATGTTATTCCAGGATCAGCCGAGGCTGTTTTTAATATCAGATTTAATGATAAACACTCATCCAGTTCCCTAAAAAATAAACTTAATAAAATATTTAAATCATTTACGAGAGCTAATAAATCTAGATTCAAAATAACTTACGAAGTTTCAGGCGAAGCATTTTTAACTAAACCAAATAAAACTACTTATATGGTTCAGAATATCGTTAAAAAAGTCACTGGTCTTAAACCAAAACTATCTACCTCAGGCGGTACATCTGATGCAAGATTTATAAAAAATATTGCACCTTGTCTAGAATTTGGCTTGGTAGGTAAGACAATGCACAAAATAGATGAGAGTGTGTCTGTTTCTGATTTAAAAAAATTAACTAAAATATATGAAAATATTTTGATAAGTTATTTTAAGTGAAGACAGGAATTATTACTACAGAGACTTATTTAAATCACAACACCGGTCAAGGTCATCCTGAAAGAGCAGATCGTGTTTCTGTTGTTATTGAAAACTTAAAAAAGAACAAAAAATTGATTTGGAAAAAACCATTAAAGTTTGATGCTAAATATTTAAAAATTGCTCATAAATCTGATTATATTGATGAAGTAGAAAATTCTTTTCCAAAGAAGGGACTACATTTTTTAGATGGTGATACAATTGTGTCTCCAGGTAGTAAACAAGCTTCGTCAGATGCAGTTGCATCAATAATAACTGCTATTGATAGTGTACAAAATAAAGAGTTTAAAAATGTTTTCTGCCCTGTAAGACCACCCGGGCATCATGCAGAAAAAGATAAAGCAATGGGATTTTGTATATACAATAACGTGGCAGTTGGAGCTCATTATCTTATAGAAAAATATAAGTTTAACAAAATTGCTATAATAGATTTCGATGTTCATCATGGAAATGGCACGCAAAATATTTTTTATGATAATGAAAAAGTTTTATATATTTCAACCCATCAATACCCCTTCTATCCTGGAACGGGTGCAAATAATGAAAAAGGTAAACATAGTAATATTTTAAATATTCCATTACCAGCTGGAACAAACTCTGAGGAATACATGAATGCATATGAACATGTTTTAAAAAAACTTAAGGAATTTAAACCAGAATTTTTATTATTTTCTGCAGGATTTGATGCACACCAAGACGATCCTCTTGCTCAATTTAAATTAAAGTCAAAAGATTTTTACGATATTACAAAAAGAACATTAAAAGTTATTAATAAAAGTATTAATAATAAAGTTGTTTCAATTTTAGAGGGTGGTTATGATTTAAATGCCCTTAAAGAGAGTTCTGAGTACCACCTAAAAGCTTTGTTAGAAAACTAAAAGTTACTTGCGGAGACAAGCCCCGCAAGCAAGGCTACCTTATTTAATAGGTATTAGTTTTCTCTTTTTTATTTCTGGTACGATTTTTTCACAATCGATAGTCAAAAGACCATCTTTTAACTCAGCGCCATTTACCTTTACATCATCTGCTACTGTAAATGATCTAGAGAATGATCTCTGAGATATTCCTCGATGAATAATCTCGTCACCATCTTTATTTTCAGATTTTTGAACTTTTTTGGTTCTCACTGTTAAAGTATTGTCTTCATACTCAATTTCAACATCACTTTTGTTAAAGCCTGCAAGAGCTACTTCTATAGCATACTTATCTTTACCTGCTTTCCTGATGTTATATGGGGGATAATTTGTTTGTACGCCTAATCCTCCATTCCCTAACATAGACTCGAACTGATCAAACATGTCGTCGAATCCAATGCTGAAAGGTTTTAATGAGTTAAAGACAGAAATGTCCTTACTTGTCATATTTTCCTCCTTTGTTAGCAAGGTTGTTTGTAAGTCCCATTTGGCGACCTACAATTTCTATATGGTAATTAAAAAAAATAATTCAAGTACTTTTAATATTTGACTTTGACTAAATATAATCCATGTGCTGGAGCTGGTGGAGCACACATTGATCTTTTTTTTGATTTAAATACTTTTTTAAAATCTTTTAAATTCCATTTTCCCTCACCTAAATATTTTAAAGAACCTACCATTGACCTTACTTGTTGTTGTAGAAAAGACTTTGATTGAAAGGTAAATATAATCTTATTTTTGCTTTTAATAATTAAAGGTTTTTTCAATGTTCTGATTGGTGATTTAGCCTGGCAATTTGAGGCTCTAAACGTCGTAAAATTATGTGTTCCTTTTAAAATTGTAGCGCCCTTTTTCATCAATTTTATATCTAGTTTTTTTTTAATATGCCAGGCCTTATTTTTATCTATAGCAAGAGATGAAGGTCGATTAACAATGAAATATTTATAAACCCTTTCTTTAGCACTGTGCCTTGCATGAAAATTATTGGATCTTTTCTGAATATTTAAAATTGATACAGGATGTTTCTTTAAAAAAAAATTCACCGCATTTAGGAAAATACCAATATTATTTATCTTATTTTTTGTTTTGAAATGCGCTGATTGTTCACTCGCATGAACACCAGAATCGGTTCTTCCAGAACCTATTACTCTAATATTTTCTTTTAAATATTTCGATAATGCCGTTTCTAAAACTTCTTGAATTGAAAGACCATTTTTTTGAAATTGCCATCCAACAAAATTTGTACCAAGATATTCAATTCTAATTTGATACGTTGTCATTATGCAATTTTTTCACCCTTAGGAATTTTACTGCCAAGTAGGAATTGACCAGTTGCTTGTCTACTTTTACCCTCCTTTTGTATTTCAAGAATACTTATTGATTTATCTTTACATGCAATGGTTAAGTTATTATCTATTGTTGATCCTTGTACACCACTTGTATTGGATATTTTTGCTTTCCACACCTTATATCTTTCGTCTTTATATTTAAACCAAGCTCCTGGATTTGGATTTAATCCATTGATTTTTGCTAAAATTATTTTTGCATTTTGATTCCATTTTAATTCGGCCTCTTCTTTTGTAATTTTTTTTGCGTATGTAGCTTCATTATGATTTTGCTCAACAAAGTTGACTTCATTTTTTTCTAATTTATCGATTGCATTCATTAAAGATTTTGCACCTAACTGAGAAAGTAACTTTGATAATATTGAAGTATCTATATTTTCATTTAAATTAATTTTATCCTGTTGAATAACAGGTCCAGCATCAAGTTTTTCAACAATTTTCATTATACTTACGCCAGTTTCCTTATCTAAATTCATTATAGATCTTTGTATAGGAGCTGCCCCTCTCCACTTCGGCAACAGTGAAGCGTGAACATTAATGAAACCAAATTTGGGAATATCTAGAAATCTTTTGGGTATTATTTGGCCGTACGCAACGACAACAGCGATGTCTGGTTTTAATGAGTTAAAAAATTTAAACTCTTCATCAC
>CACFQM010000005.1 GCA_902568425.1 uncultured Pelagibacteraceae bacterium
TGTATATTTTGTAATAAATTTAAATAAAAGAAAAAAAAGTATTAGAAATTTAGTAAGGCAGATAGAAAATATTATAATTAGTTTTTTAAAATTTTACAGAATAAAATCTTATGCAGATAGAAAAAATATTGGTATATGGGTAAATAATAAAAAGATTGCAGCAATTGGTATAAGAGTGTCTAGGTGGGTCGCTTACCATGGTTTTTCAATAAATGTGAGTAATAATCTTGAGGATTATAAAAAGATTATTCCATGTGGATTAGACAATAATAAAATCACATCAATTAAAAATGAGGGAAATAAATACAAGAATATTAATGTAAATTTGAAAAAAGTTATTGGCAAATATTTGTCTAAGATTTAATATTTTTTTTGACAAAGTTTTCAAGTTGTAAACCATAATCAGCTTTAAAATTATATTTTATTTTATTAATCATAAATTTAATTTTATAAGCATGAAGTAATAAGTTTTTACCATTTTTTTCATTTTTGAACGAATATTTTTCATCACCAACAACTGGATGGCCAATATTAAATAATTGTTTTCTTAATTGATGTTTTCTTCCCGTGATAGGTTTTAATTCAACAAATGAAAATTTATTGTTTGATTTTAAAACTTTAATATAAGAAATTGCCTTTTGAATAATTCTTCGATTTTTTTCGTATAAAACCAAATCATCTTTCATAATTTGTAAATTTCTATTTACATTACCATGTGTAACAGCAATATAAATTTTATGTATTTTTCTTATCCTAAAAAGTGAAGTAAATAATTGAGCATATTCTCTACTCTTTGCAATTATCATTACACCAGAAGTTTCTTTATCTAATCTGTGAACTATATATGGCTTTGAATCGTAAAAATATTCTGTATTTTTAAGGATATCTATAATATTTTTAAATGATTTGGTGCCTGACTGCACGGGTATACCTGCAGGTTTATTTATTACTACAAAATTGTCATTGTTCTCTATTATAAAATTTCCATAAGTTTTTTTTTCTTTTTCTGAAGGTTTGTATTTTTTAATCTCAGATTTATTTTTATGTTTTATTTTATCATAATTAAATACTTCAATTATATCGTTCAATTGAACTCTATATTTAGTTTTTGTTTTTTTTTTATTAACTTTGATTTTATTTTTTCTGATTAACTTTTCTAAAAAAGATTGTGGTAAATCTGATACGTTGTGTTTAAACCAACGATCAAGTCTAGCATTATGATAGTCCCTTTTGACTACAAATTTACTTATCATTTAGTAATTTTTACTTTGCAGCAGCTTTTTTTAGTGGCTCTTTTTCTTTTTTAGTGGGATTAACTTTTTTTGGTTTATCTATTTTTTTAGCGTTAATATCTCTATCTACAAGCTCAATAACAGCCATAGGTGCGTCATCACCTGTTCTGAATCCTGCTTTTAAAACTCTAGAGTAACCACCTTTCCTATTAGCATATCTTTTTGACAGTGTTTCAAAAACTTTTTTTACGGAATTTTTATCTTGTAATTTTGAAAATAAATTTTTTTGGTTACTAAGATCTGTTGTTTTTCCAATTGTTATAACTTTATCAATTTTAGGTTTTAGCTCCTTTGCTTTAGGAAGTGTAGTAATTATCTGTTCATACTTTATTAAAGAATTTAACATGTTTTTAAAAAGAGCCTTTCTATGCTCTGATGTCCTGTTAAGTTTTCTGTATCCTATCTTGTGTCTCATTTAATATGTGCTCTCTTCTAATTTTTTTGACAACTCCACAATATTATCTGGTGGCCAGTTGGGTATTTCCATGCCTAGGTATAAAGACATAGAACTTAGCACTTCTTTAATTTCATTTAGAGACTTTCTTCCAAAGTTAGGAGTTCTCAACATTTCTGACTCAGATTTTTGTACAAGATCACCAATATAAATAATATTATCGTTCTTTAAGCAATTCATTGATCGTACTGAGAGTTCTAACTCCTCTACTCTTTTAAGTAAGTTCTTATTAAATTCAGGTTCAGTTGTTTTAGTTTGTGCAGGAATTTCTTTTGGATCTTCAAAATTTACAAACATTGAAAGCTGATCTTGAAATATTCTAGCGGCAAATGCCACAGCATCTTCTGCTGGAATTGTTCCATTTGTTTCAACTTGCATTGTTAATTTATCATAATCTAAAGCATCACCTTCTCTGGTAGTATCAATTGAATAAGAAACTTTTTTTACAGGACTAAATAATGAGTCAATTGCAATCAAACCAAGGGGAGTGTCTTCTGTTTTATTTTTTTGAGCTAAAACATAGCCTCTTCCGTTATTAACAACTAATTCCATATGGAACTTAGTTTTTTCATCAAGATTACATATTGTCTGATCGAGGTTTAAGATTTCAACACCATTTACCGGTGTTATGTCTTTTGCTTTAACTTCTTTGGGTCCAGTTGCATCTAAAATTAATTTTTTTGATCCTGAAGTATTTAATTTTACCGCTAAATTCTTTACATTTAGCACGATGTCTGTAACATCCTCTCTAACACCTTTTATTGATGAAAATTCATGCAGCACTCCATCAATTTGAATCGCGGTCACTGCTGCACCTTGGATAGATGATAAAAGAATTCTTCTAAGCGCATTTCCTATTGTTTGACCAAAACCTTTTTCTAAAGGTTCTGCGATTACTTTCGCCATGGATTTATCATCGTTGCTTGTTATCGCAAGTTTAGAAGGCTTAATTAATGTTTTCCAATTTTTGTCTATTATATTAATATTCTCCATTATACTCTCCTTTTTTTTGGTGGCCGTGCTCCGTTATGAGGCATAGGTGTTGTGTCTTTAATTGAAATAATTTTAAAACCTCTTGATTGTAAAGCTCTTAAAGCAGTCTCTCTGCCTGAACCAGGACCTTTTACCTGAACTGATAAGGTTCTTAAACCTTGTTCATAAGCTTTACCTCCAGCGTCGTCAGCAGCAACTTGCGCAGCATATGGTGTTGATTTTCTTGATCCCTTGAAACCTTTTGTGCCCGCAGAAGACCAAGCAACAACGTTTCCTTGTTCATCGGCAATAGATATTATCGTGTTATTAAATGTGGAATTTACAAATGCTATCCCTGAAGAAATATTTTTTTTGTTTTTTGACTTTTTCTTTACTACTTTTTTTACTACTTTTTCTTCAGTACTTTTTTTTTCTGTTTCTAAATTATTTTTATTTTTGATATTCATTTTTATTTTTTCATAGGAGTTAATTTCTTACCTGCGATTGCAATAGCTTTACCTTTTCTCGTTCTGGCATTTGAATGAGTTCTTTGGCCTCTAACAGGTAATTTTTTTTTATGTCTAGAACCTCTGTAGCAGGCTAAATCAACTAATCTTTTTATGTTCATTGATTTCTCTCTTCTCAGATCACCTTCGACTTTATAATTAGCATCAATGTATTCTCGAATTTTTAAAACTTCTTCTTCTGAAAGTTTATTAACTCTTTTATTCAAAGGAATATTTAGTTTTTCACAGATAATCTTAGAATTATTATCTCCTATGCCGTGGATATAAGTTAATGCTGTATGAACAACTTTGTTAATAGGTATGTTAATGCCTGCTATTCGAGCCATATTATGTGATGTTTAAGTTCTTGCGTATTTATATTGAGTAATCATTTAAAGTCAACCCTTGATAGTGTCAATTAAGTCACTAATTTCAGTATTTATTTCTGATATTCCAGCCTCACCATTTACAAATTTCAGTAAATTAGATTGCTTGTAATAACCTATAACTGGTTCAGCTGATTTTTCGTACGTTTTATATCTTTTAATTGCTATTTCCTCATTGTCATCAGCTCTATTTTCTTTAATTTGTCTTTCTAAAATTCGTTTTTTAACTGTTTCTAAACTTACAGATAACTTTAAAACTACATCTATCTTTTGATTATATTTTTTTAGTAAAATTTCTAAATTTTTTGCTTGAGATAGTGTTCTGGGATATCCATCAAAAATAATGTGGTTTTTATAATTATCGTTTGAAATAAATTTTTCAATTAAATTACTTACAATTTCATCTGAGACTAATTCACCAGAATTTATTATCGATGAAATTTGTGAACCCAATTCTGTCTTATTTCTTATTTCTTCACGTAAAAGCTCGCCTGTTGATAATTGATAAAGATTGTATTTATTTACAATAAATTTAGCCTGAGTTCCCTTACCTGCACCAGGTGGCCCAAAAATTATTATGTTCATAATTATTTATTAAATTTTGCCTTTTTTATCAAGTGTTCATACTGGGAGCTCATAAGACGAGTTTGAACCTGGGTTACTGTATCCATAGCAACTACTACTACGATTAATACAGATGTTCCCCCCAAATAAAATGGTATTGGATATTTAGCAATTAAAAATTCAGGCATTAAACAAACTAAAGTTAAATAACATGCCCCGATTGTTGTTAGTTTAGTTAAAATACTTTCAATATACTCTGCAGTTCTGTCACCTGGTCTTATACCTGGAATATATCCACCATATTTTCTTAAATTTTCTGATGTCTCCTTTGGATTAAAAACAATTGATGTATAAAAAAACGCGAAGAAGATAATTCCAAATGCATATAACAACATGTATAAAGGTTTGCCTTGAGAAAATAATGATGAAAAATTTATAAAAAATTCAGAATCAGAAACGCCAAAATTTGAAAAAGTAATAGGTAGTAATAACAATGCTGATGCAAAAATTGCTGGGATTACCCCGGCTGTATTTATTTTTAATGGTAAATATGAAGACTCTCCACCGTAAATTTTATTTCCCATTTGCCTCTTAGGATAATTGACAAGAATTTTACGCATCGCTCTCTCCATAAAAACAATAAACATAACTGTTGCAATTAATAATATGAAGATTGATATAATCATTACTGGTGATAGAGCACCAGTTCTTCCTAATTCAAAAGTTGAAGCAAGTGCTCTTGGAATTTCAGCAACTATACCTGCAAAAATTATTAATGAAATACCATTTCCAATACCACGTGAGGTAATCTGTTCACCTAGCCACATTAGAAAAGTTGTTCCAGCAACTAAAGAAATCGTGGTCATTACTTTAAAATAAGCTCCTGGATCTAAAACTAGATCTCCCGCATTTTCCAACCCAACTGAAACACCATAACCCTGTAATGTTGCAATCAAAACTGTACCGTAACGAGTAATTTGTGTAATTTTTTTTCTTCCTATTTCACCTTGTTCCTTTAAATTTTTAAAATAGTCTGAAACACCTGTAAGTAATTGAACTATAATAGAAGATGAAATATATGGCATTATTCCTAATGCGAAAATTGCCATCCTTTGAACTGCTCCTCCAGAAAAAACATTAAACATTCCTAATAAACCTTTTTGACTTGAAGACATTATTTCAGATAATGAATTGGGATCTATACCGGCTATTGGAACATAAGTGCCTAATCTATAAATACAAAGAATAAAAATAGTAAAAAATATTCTATTCCTTAAATCAGATGAGTTGGTTGATAAATTTGAGTCTTCAGCCATTTATTTGTTGTTTGAGGTATTTAAAATATTAACTAATCCACCGGCTTTTTCGATTTTATCTTTAGCTGATTTAGAAATAAAGTCGGTTTTAATTGTTAATTTTTCTTTTAATTCGCCTGTTCCTAAAACTTTAAGTTTAAGAAACTTATTTTTAACAATATTTTTATCTTTCAGATATTTAATATTAATTTCTTCTTTACTGTTAATTTTTTTATTTTTTAAAAAATTCTCTATATCTTTAAGGTTAAGAATAGCTACAAATTTTTTTTTATTCAATTTGCTTAAACTTTTAAACCCTCGTTTTGGAAGTCTTCTGTACAATGGCATTTGACCACCTTCAAAACTTTTTATTGCTACACCAGATCTAGACTTTTGACCCTTAACACCTCTGCCAGATGTTTTGCCTTTTCCAGATCCAATTCCTCTTCCAACTCTAATTTTTTTAGCATTAATTTTAACAAGACTATTTAATTTCATTTTAGTTTTCCCTTTTTTTAATAATCTCAGCTATTTTTTTATTTCTCATTGCAGAAATAGTTTTTGGAGAACTCTGGCTTTTTAAACCTTGGACAACTGCCTTTAGAACGTTGTGTGGATTTGGAGAGCCTAAAGATTTGGTCACAATATCTTGGATGCCTAGAACCTCACAAACAGCTCTAGTAGCTCCACCCGCTATTATTCCGGTACCTGTTGGAGCCGCTCTCATTAATATTTTTCCTGAACCACTTTTTGCAAAAACGTCGTGATGCAATGTTCTACCATCTTTTAAAGGTATTTTGACCATATTTCTTTTTGCAACTTCAGTAGCTTTTTTAATTGCATCAGGTACCTGTTTAGATTTTCCCGATCCAATACCTATCGATCCTTTTTGATTACCAGCTACTACCAAAGCTGCAAAGCCAAATCTTCTACCACCTTTTACAACTTTGGTGATTCTATTGATGGCTACTAATTTTTCTACAAATTCACTTTTTTCTTTCATTAAAAATTTAATCCATTCTTTCTTAAAGACTCTGCTAAAGCCTTTATTCTTCCATGATATTTGTACGCACCTCTGTCAAAAAATACTTTGCTAATTTTTTTTTCCGAGGCTCTTTTAGCTAAAATTTCACCTAACAGAATTGACAAATCAGTCTTATTTTTTTTGTCCTTTTTAAGATCTTTTTCCATCGATGATGCAGATACTATGGTTTTGTTTATTTTGTCATCTATAATTTGTGCAGAAATATTTTTTAAGGACTTAAAAACTGCAATTCTATATCTATCAATATTTACCTTCTTTAATTTATTACGATTTCTTATTAAACGTTTATTTTTAGAGTTAATTTTTTTCATGTTATTTTTTCTTACCCTCTTTCCTTATAACAAATTGGTCTTTTTCTTTTATCCCTTTTGCTTTGTAAGGTTCTACAGGTTTCAAAGATTTGATATCTGCAGATACTTTTGAAACTAATTCTTTGTCTGATCCACTTATATTTAATTTAGTTTGTTTTTCAATTTTTACATTTATACCTTTTGGTATCGTATAAGTTACTTCATGGCTAAAACCTAACTGAAATACTAATTTATCACCTTTTGTACTTGCTCTAAAACCAACACCACTTAGCTCTAAATTTTTTCATGACCTTTTGTAACACCTAAAACAGCATTGTTTATTAAGCTTCTATATGTGCCCCACATTAAAGAGCTTTTCTTATCTTTGTTTTTGGGTGATATTTCAAATTCATTTTTTTCATTAATTTTTGAAGAAAACATCTTCTCATTAAAAATTAATTTTTGAGTTCCTTTAGGTCCAGAAACTAAAAGTGAACCACTATCAACTTTTACAGTAGAGTCCTTCGGTAATAAAATAGGTTTTTTTCCAAGTTTTGACATTTTAAAATATCCTACAAATAATTTCACCACCAAGATTGTTTTTTGTCGCTTCTGCATCCGACATCACGCCTTTACTCGTTGATAAAATAGCAAGTCCTAATCCATTAAGAACTTTAGGTATACTTGTTGCTCTTGAATAAACTCTTCTACCTGGTTTTGAAACACGTTTAATCTCTTTTATTACGGGTTGACCTTCGTAATACTTAAGTTTAACAAATATGTTTTTTATTTTCTTATCGTTTGTGGTTATCTCATAATTAATTATATAGCCTTCTCTTTTTAATACCTCTAAAATTTTAGATCTAAAGTTTGAAAAAGGTATTTCAATTTTATTCAACGACCTCATCTGACCGTTTCTTATTCTAGTTAACATATCTCCTATTGGATCACCTAAACTCATATTCCTCCTTTACCAACTTGATTTAGTCATTCCAGGTATTTTTCCTGATGACGCCATTTGTCTTAATGCAATTCTTGAAATTTTTAATTTTCTGTAAACTCCATGAGGTCTACCAGTAATTTCACACCTGTTTCTTACCCTTGTTTTAGCAGAATTCTTTGGTAATTTAGAAAGTTTTAATTGTGCTGCAAATCTCTCATTTAGAGGTAACTTTCTGTTATTAATTATTGCTTTAAGTTTTTTTCTTCTATTATGAAACTTTTTTGCCATTTTTATTCTTTTTAAATTTCTTTGAATTGCGCTTGTCTTTGCCATTTTATCCTTTCTCTGTTTTGTCCTCTTTGATTTCGTTAACGATTTTTTTTATTTTTTTCTTTCTTTTTTCACTGTCTTTTATTATTGGAAAATTAAATTCTTTTAATAGAGATACGGTATTTTCCTTTGAATTACTGTTGGTAACAATTGTTATATCCATACCTCTTATTGTTTCAACTTTATCAAAATTTATTTCTGGAAAAATTATGTGTTCCTTTACACCAAAAGTGAAATTTCCAAATTTATCACAAGCCGAGTCCTTCAGTCCTCTAAAATCTTTAATTCTTGGCAATGCAATATTTACTAATCTATCAAGAAATTCATACATTCTATCATTCCTTAAAGTTACCTTCAGGCCAGCATTAGATCCTTTTCTAGATTTGAAATTTGATATTGATTTTTTGAATTTTGTAATCACCGGGTATTGTCCAGTTATTGATGACATGTCTTTTATACAAACTTCCATTTTCTTTTTATCTAAACCATCTTGGCCTAAACCCATATTTAAAACAATTTTTTTTATTTTTGGAACCGCATTAATATTTTTATAATTAAGCTTTGTCATTAAGCTTTGAATAATCTCTTTTCTGTATCTATCTTTTAGTCTTGGTGTCATTATTTTTTCCTTTTTTATTTTCCTCAAAATTTTTTAAATTTGACAGATGTATAAAGCCTTCTTTACTAATTATTCCACCTTTATTTTCTTTTGTAGCCTTTTTGTGTTTTTTCTGCATATTTGCACCTTTGACCTTAGCTAAATTTCTAAATCTATTAATTTCAATAATCTCTCCAGTTTTACCTTTGTCTTTACCAACGCAAACTTTTACCTTCGATCCTTTTTTAAAAAGACTCTTCATAATACCTCCGGAGCTAAAGAAATAATTTTTGTTTGACCTCGTGATCTTAGTTCCCTCGTAACTGGTCCAAAAATTCGTGTTCCAATTGGTTCACCTTTTTCATCCGTAAGCACTACTGAGTTACTATCAAATTGAACTTTAGAACCATCTTTTCTAAAAATTTCTTTTTTAGTTCTAACCACAACTGCTTTATGTACAGATCCCTTTTTTACCTTGCCATTAGGGAGTGCGTCTTTAACGCTAACAACTATAAGGTCACCGACTCCAGCATATCTTCTTTTTGATCCTCCTAAAACCTTTATACATTCTACCCTTTTTGCTCCTGTATTATCTGCAACCAATAATTCAGTTTGAATTTGTATCATTTCTCTAAAACCTCCCAGGTTTTAAGTTTAGAGATTGGTTTAGACTCTATAATTTTTACTATATCTCCAATTTTATATTTATTTTTTTCATCATGTGCATGATATTTTTTTGATCGAGAGATAACCTTTCCATAAAACGGATGTCTAAATTTTCTTTGTACTTTGACCACAATTGTTTTGTCATTTTTATTGCTTACCACTTCACCTTGTAAAATTCTTTTAGTCATTTTTTCCCTGTAAGTTATTAAAAAGTCTAGCAATACTTTTTTTAATTCTAGAAAATTCAGCAACATTTTGTACTTGTCCATTTACTTTTTTAAACCTCATATTAAATAGGTCTTTTTTTAATTTTTGTATCTCTCTCAACGATTGATCCTTTGTTAATTTTTTTTGATCTTTTTTTTTCATAATTATCTTTTTACAAATTTTGTTTTAATAGGAAGTTTGGCTGATGCTTTATATAATGCCTCCCTTGCAACCTGCTCTGAGACTCCATCAACCTCAAATAATATTCTTCCAGGCTTAACTCTACATGCCCAATATTCAGGTGATCCTTTACCTTTCCCCATTCGTACTTCGGTTGGTTTTTTTGAAACAGGTATATTTGGAAATATCCTTGACCATACCTTGCCAGTTCTTTTCATGTGTCTTGTTAATGCAACCCTTGCTGCTTCAATTTGTTTACCAATTACCCTTTCAGGCTGAATAGCTTTTAACCCAAATTCACCATAATTAAGTGAGCTCGCTCTTGTGGCGTTTCCATGAATTCTTCCTTTATGTGCTTTTCTAAATTTACTTCTTACTGGTTGAAGCATTTTTAGTCCTTTCCATTTTTTGTTTATTGACGTCTTTTAAAAATATTTCGCCTTTATAAATCCAAACTTTAACACCAATAATACCATAAGTTGTTAATGCTTCGGACTCAGCATAATCTAAATTAGCTCTTAGTGTATGTAATGGTATACTTCCTTCTCTCAACCATTCACTTCTTGCGATTTCATTTCCAGCCAATCTTCCGCTAAGTGTTACTTTAATTCCTTTAGCACCAAGTCTCATTGCTGACTGCATTGCTCTTTTCATTGCTCTTCTGTAGGCAATTCTTTTTACCAATTGTTGAGAAATATTTTCTGCAACAAGGTATGCATTTAATTCTGGTTTTTTTATCTCTTTAATATTAACAGAAACTTCACTATCAGTAATTTTTGAAATTTTACCTTTTATTTTTTCGATGTCAGATCCCTTTTTTCCAATCACAAAACCCGGTCTAGATGTATGTATGAAAACAGAACATTTTTTACCAGACCTCTCGATTATTATTTCTGATACCCCCGAGTTTTGGATATTCTTTTTAATATATTCCCGAATTTTATAGTCTTCGATTAAATATTTACCATAATCACCCTTTCGAGCAAACCAAACAGAATCCCAACCTCTATTTATACCTAATCTAAAACCTATTGGATTTACTTTTTGACCCATTATTTTTTATCTCCCTGTTTTTTTTCTATTTTCTTCTCCTCTAAAATTATTGTCACTCTACTATAAGGTTTTTTTATTGGGGCAGCTCTTCCTTTGGCCCTTGGTCTAAATCTTTTCATAACAATAGATTTACCTACGTAGGCCTCTTTCACATAAAGATTATCAATATCATATTGATAATTATTTTCTGCATTTGCAATAGCTGATTTGACCGTTTTTTTTATATCTTTTGCAACTTTTTTTCTCGTAAATTCTAAATCTCTGATTGCAACATCAGCCTTCTTTCCTTTAATGAAATTTAAAACTAAATTTGCTTTTCTAGCTCCACTTCTAACGTTCTTATTTATTGCTTTAATTACGTTATTTTTTTCTGTCATTTACTGTCCTTTTTAGGTGCCGCAGGTTTAGCAGGTGTCGAAGATGCAGCAGGTGTAGTTTTTGGTGAAGCTCCAGGTGCGGCCCCAGGTGCGGCTTTGGGTGCAGATCCCTCTGCAGCAGCTTTCTTATCTGCAGGTGTGTGTCCAGAAAATTTTCTTGTTGGTGAAAACTCACCCAATTTATGTCCAACCATTTCTTCTGATACTGTTATAGGTATGAAACTCTTTCCATTGTGAATTAAAAAACTATGCCCTACAAATTCTGGTATAATTGTAGAGTTTCTTGACCATGTTTTTATTGGTGCTTTTTTGGACTGATCTTTAAGTTTATCAATTTTTTTTATTAAACTTGGATGTACAAATGGTCCTTTCCACACACCTCTGGTCATTTAACTATCACTCCTTTTTTTTCTTCTAGTGATTATAAATTTATCACTCCTTTGTGGTCTTCTAGTTTTAAGACCTTTTGCTGATTGTCCCCAAGGTGAAACTGGATTTCTACCACCAGCCGTTTTACCTTCGCCACCTCCATGGGGGTGGTCAACTGGATTCATTGCTACTCCTCTAGTTTGTGGTCTTTTACCCTTCCACCTATTTCTTCCAGCTTTACCAATTTTTATATTTTTCTGATCTGGATTTGATACTACCCCAATTGTAGCTTTACAATCTTTTCTTACCTTTCTAGTTTCGCCTGATGAAAGTTTAATTATAGCATATTCATCATCAATACCTGAGAGAGTTACATGAGCTCCTGCTGATCTAGCAAGTTTGCCACCAGCTCCTAAATTTAATTCTACATTGTGAACCTGAGTACCAGGAGGTATGTCACCTAATGGCATGCAATTACCCACTTTAATTTCTTTATTGGTGCCTGATATGATTTTATCTCCAATCTTTATATTTTGAGGACAGATAATATATGTTTTAGTTTTATCTTCGTAAGTAATCAAAGCTATGTAAGAAGATCGATTAGGATCATATTCTATTCTGTCAACAGTTCCTGTCATATCAATTTTATTTCTATGAAAATCAATTATTCGATATCTCTTTTTATGACCTGCTCCTCTTGCTCTAGAAGTTATCCTTCCAAGATTGTTTCTCCCGCCTGAAGAATGTTTTCCTCTTGTTAAAGGCTTATAAGGCGAACCTTTCCAAATATTTTTTCTGTCAACTAAAACAGTTGTCCTTGTAGATTTAGTATAGGGTTTATAAGACTTTAATCCCATAATTTTAAGCTCCTGAGGCCAGGTCTATACTTTGACCTTTTTTTAAAGTTATCATTGCTTTTTTATATCCTTTTTTGAATCCAATTCTGCCTCTTATAACTTTAGTTTTAGATTTTTTAGTAATTGTATTTATTTTAATCACGTTTACTTTAAATATTTTCTCAATATTTTTTTTAATTGATTTTTTTGATGCATCGTTTCTTACTTTAAATATAACCTTATTTTGCTCAGAAAGGTTTGTTGCCTTTTCAGTGATTATTGGTTGTATAACAGAGTCTAAATAATTAATTTTTTTCATTTGTTAACCTGTCTTGAATATTTTTAATAGAGCTTGTGGTAAATAAAACATTTTTATATTTAACTAGATCATAAACGTTTGTTCCTAACTCGCTTACTAACTTAACATTCGGTAAATTTCTTACAGATTTTAAAATATTTTTTTCGGTAGTTTTATCAGAAACAATTAGTACATTGTCAATTTTATTTTTGTTTAAAAATGTATAAAATATTTTTGTTTTTTTAATTTCTTTTTTTACATCATCAAATACAAAAAGTTCATTATTATTTTTTTTCTTTGATATGGTTTGTGCTAAAGCTATCTTTCTAACTTTTTTGTTTATTTTTTTAGTCTTATAATTATCACCCTTTGGTCCATGAGCTACTCCACCACCAACAAATAAAGGTGCTTTTCTTGAAGCATGTCTAGCGCCACCAGTGCCTTTTTGGGCATAAATCTTTTTTGTAGAGCCCACAACCTCATTTCTTTGTTTGGTTTTTGCGACACGCTTTTTTGAATGATTTAGTTGCCAGTCAATCACATATTTTAAAAGTTTATTATTTACTTTTAGACCCGTGAGTTTATCAGAAACATTTATGTCTTTGCTTTTGTTGCCGTCAATATTTAAAACTTTTAAATTCATAAATTATTTCTTTTTTGGTTCAGCTTTTTTTGTTTGATTATCAGGTTTCTTTGGTGCGTCTTCTTTTTTAGTCTCTTTTTTACTAGCGGGTTTTGCTACTTGTATATCTTGTGCAAATTTTTCCAAACTAGTTTTTCTGTTAAAAGTTTTTTTTGATTTTCTTAAATAAACTGTCGTATTTTTAGATCCAGGTATCGATCCTTTAATATAAATAAGACCATTTTCAACATCAGATTTAATTACTTCAAGATTTAATATAGTTCTAAATTTAGATCCCATGTGACCAGCCATTTTCTTTCCTTTAAAAACTTTTCCAGGATCCTGGTTTTGACCAGTTGATCCGTGTGATCTGTGAGAAACAGAAACACCGTGACTGGCTCTTAAACCTCCAAAATTATATTTTTTCATTACACCAGCAAATCCTTTTCCTATTGTTTGTGATCTAACATCTATAAACTTAACATCCTTTAAAATTTCCAAGCCAATTTCACTTCCTGTTTTGTATTCATCTGTTTTTTCAACCCTGTATTCTTTAATTATTTTTTTAGGTTCTGTATTTTTTTTCGCAAAAAAACCTTTCATTTGGTTAGTAAGCTTTGAATTTTTCTTTTTAATAAAGCCTAATTTAATTGCTGAATAACCGTTCTTTTCTTTTGTATACACGTCAATAATTCTTCCTTTTTCAACCTTTACCACTGTGACTGGTACAGAAATACCTGAGCTAAAAAACTCTCGTGTCATTCCCATTTTTTTTCCTACTAAACCTAAAGTCATATTTAAATTTTAATTTCTATATCTACTCCCGATGCCAAGTCTAGTTTCATTAAAGCTTCGACTGTTTGTGGTGTCGGTTCAACGATATCTATTAATCTCTTATGAGTTCTTGTTTCAAATTGCTCTCTACTTTTTTTATCAATGTGTGGTGATCTCAAAACTGTGAATCTTTCAATTTTAGTTGGCAAAGGTATTGGTCCTTTTACTTGGGCCCCAGTTCTTTTTGCTGTGTTAACTATTTCCTCCGTTGATAAATCAAGGATTTTATTATCGTAAGCTCTAAGATGTATTCTAATATTTTGATTTTCCATTTTAAGCCATTTTTTTTGTTACTTCATCTTGTACATTTTGAGGAACTTTAGCGTAGTGATCAAAAAACATTGAGTATTGTGCTCTGCCTTGAGACATAGATCTCAAATTATTTATGTAGCCAAACATGTTTGCTAAAGGAACCATTGCACTTATTACTGTTGCATTTCCTCTTGTTTCTGTGGTTGATACTTGTCCTCTTCTACTATTTAAGTCACCAATTACATCACCCATATAATCTTCGGGTGTAATTACTTCTACCCGCATCATTGGTTCTAATAGTTTTAAAGTTGCTTTAGTACAAGCCTCTTTGAAACAATACCTAGATGCTATTTCAAATGCTAAAACACTAGAATCAACGTCATGGTGCAAACCATCTACAATTGTTACTTTATAATCTATTAAAGGAAACCCTGCTAATATTCCATTATCAGCGACACTTTCAATTCCCTTTTCGACCCCTGGTATAAACTCTTTTGGTATTGCTCCTCCTTTAATTTTATTTTCAACTTCTCTTCCCTTTCCTGGTTCTAAAGGCTCAACATTAAGTTCAACTTTTGCAAATTGACCAGCGCCTCCACTTTGTTTTTTGTGAATGTAGACGCTTGATACTGGTTTTAGAATAGTTTCCCTGTAAGCAACCTGTGGAGCACCAATATTTGCTTCTACTTTAAATTCTCTTTTCATTCTATCTACAATAATATCTAAATGTAGCTCTCCCATACCTTTAATGATTGTTTGACCAGACTCCTCATCAGAAGAAACTCTAAATGACGGGTCTTCTTTGGCTAACCTTCCAAGTGCCTCACCCATTTTCTCCTGGTCACCCTTCGTTTTAGGTTCAACTGCAATCTCTATAACTGGATCTGGAAACTCCATCGGCTCTAAAACTACTGGGTTATCCTCGTCTGATAACGTATGTCCTGTTATAGTATATTTTAAACCTGCCAAAGCTACTATATCTCCTGCATTAGCCTCTTTTACGTCTTCTCTACTGTTAGCATGCATCAATAACATTCTACCAACTCTTTCTTCTTTATCTCGTGATGTATTATAAATTCCTGTTCCAGATTTTAGAGTGCCAGAGTAAATTCTTATAAAAGTTAGAGATCCAACAAAAGGGTCGTTTGCTACTTTAAAAGCTAAAGCAGAAAAAGGCTCTTTATCATCAAATTTTCTCTCAATTTCATCTTTAGAGTTTGGTTTTGTTCCTTTTATTGAGTTAATATCCTTAGGACTAGGAAGAAAATCAATTACAGCGTCAAGTAAGGGTTGAACACCTTTATTTTTAAAGGCTGAACCAGTAATTACTGGTACAAAATCAAATTTTAAGCATCCTTTTCTGACACAAGCTATTATATCTTTTTCAGAAATTTCTTTACCATTTAAATAATCATCCATTAATTTTTCGTCTTGTTCTACGGCTGTCTCCACTAAGTCTTTTCGATATTTATCTGCTTGTTCCTTTAAGTCGGCGGGTATATCTACATATTCGAACTCAGCTCCAAGTTTTTCATCTTTCCAAACTACAGCTTTCATTTTAATTAAATCAACCACACCTTTTAATGAAGATTCAATTCCAACAGGGATTTGCATAACAAGAGGTTTAGCACCGAGTCTATCTTTGATCATTTGAACACAATTGAAAAAGTCTGCTCCAGTTCTATCCAGCTTATTTACAAAACAGATTCTTGGTACTTTGTACTTATCAGCTTGACGCCAGACTGTTTCAGATTGAGGTTCAACACCAGCAACACCATCAAATACTGCAACCGCTCCATCCAAAACTTTTAGCGATCTTTCAACTTCTATCGTAAAATCTACATGACCAGGTGTATCGATAATATTAATTCTGTGTTCTCTCCAAAAACAAGTTGTTGCGGCAGAAGTAATTGTTATACCTCTTTCTTGTTCTTGCTCCATCCAATCCATAGTAGCGGCACCATCGTGAACCTCACCGATTTTATGACTTTTGCCGGTATAATATAAAATTCTTTCTGTCGTAGTAGTTTTACCGGCATCTATGTGAGCCATAATTCCAATGTTACGATATTTTTCTAATGTATGTGATCGAGCCATAATATTACCATCTGAAATGTGCAAAAGCCTTGTTTGACTCAGCCATTTTGTGTGTATCTTCCTTTTTCTTAATTGCAGATCCTTTTTTTTGATAAGCGTCTAATAATTCAAATGATAATTTTTCTGCCATAGTTTTGTTTTTTCTTTTTCTGGATGCATCTAAAATCCATCTAAGTGCCAATGCTTGAGATCTATTTGATTTTACTTCTACTGGTACTTGATATGTTGCTCCTCCAACTCTTCTAGATCTTACCTCAATATTTGGTCTAACATTACTAATTGCGGTGTTAAAAACTTTGAGAGGGTCTTCTTTTTTAGTTTCTTTAATTTTGTCTAAAGCTGTATATAAAATTCTTTCAGCTGTTGATCTTTTACCGTCGTACATTATTGAGTTTATAAATTTTGAAATTACTTTTGAACCATATTTTGGATCTGAGTAAATCTTTCTAACAGGGGCTTTTCGTTTTCTAGACATAATTTTTTATTATTTGGGTTTTTTTGCTCCGTATAGAGAACGTCTTTTTTTACGAGCTGTGACGCCTTGTGCATCGAGATTTCCTCTTAGAATATGATACCTTACACCAGGTAAATCTTTGACTCTTCCTCCTCTAATAAGAACTACTGAGTGTTCTTGCAAATTATGTCCTTCTCCAGGTATATAAGCTGTTACTTCATAGCCATTTGACAATCTTACTCTTGCAACTTTTCTTAAAGCTGAATTTGGTTTTTTTGGAGTTGTTGTATAAACCTTAATACAAACAGCTCTTTTAAGAGGTTGTTTTTCCAAAGCTGGAACTTTATTTCTAGCTAAAGGTTTAACTCTGGGTTTTCTCATCAACTGATTTATTGTCGGCATAATTTCCAAATTTAGATAGATAAAAGTAAAGATAGGCTTAGGTTTCTTTATTTTTTAGTTATTGTTTAAGGTCAATATTACCTTACTTTTAACCATCAAAATTGCGCTAAACTAACATTGAAGTCTAAAAAGTCAACGTTTAATAAGTAAAAAAACCCCTTAAATACTTGCGTTATTCGGTCTTAATTTCTGTTTTTTTAGTTTTGTCTATCTCTTGTTTGGCGAGTTCTTGTTTTTTCAATTCTGCAATTCTTACTTTGTCTTCCTCTTTTGCTTGTTTGTCTAAAATATTTTTTGTTAGACCTGTACCAGCAGGAATAAGTCTACCAACAATCACGTTTTCTTTGAGACCTTCTAATGTGTCTATTTTTCCTTTTATTGCAGAGTCGGTTAATACTCTTGTGGTTTCTTGAAAAGAAGCTGCAGATATAAACGAGTTTGTTTGAAGTGATGCTTTAGTTATTCCTAGTAATACTCTTTCTCCAGATGCAGGTTTTTTGTTTTGTTTTTTTAGCTCCTCATTTGCATTGTTTAAATCAATTCTATCAACAAGTTCACCATTTAAGTAATCAGAGTCCCCTGAGTCTTTAATTTCAACTTTTTTAAGCATCTGTCTTACTATTGTTTCAATGTGTTTATCATTTATCACAACTCCTTGCATTCTGTAAACTTCTTGTACTTCTGTTACAAAATATTCTGTTAAAGCTTCCACCCCTAAAATTCTTAAAATATCATGAGGCGCGGGTGCTCCATCTAATAAATATTCACCTTTTTTTATTTTTTCGCCCTGATTAAAATTTGTATGTTTTCCTTTTGGTATTAAATAATTAGACGACTCCCCTTTGTCTGTGACGATAGAAATTTTTTGTTTCCCTCTAACCTCTTTACCAAATTGAATTGTTCCATCGCTTTCTGCTATTATGGCGCTATCCTTTGGTCTTCTTGCTTCAAATAGTTCCGCAACTCTTGGAAGGCCGCCTGTTATATCTTTTGTTTTGGAAGTTTCTTTAGGTAATCTTGCTAAAACATCACCGGCTGATATTTTTTGTCCATCTTGTACAGAAAGAATTGAATCTGGTACTAAATAATATCTCGCTTCATTACCATCGGCTTTTTTTATAACTTCTCCTTCGGAATTTCTTAATGTTATTCTTGGTTTTAAATCAGTATTTTTAGATTGCGATCTCCAATCTACAACTGATTTTGAAGATATACCTGTGGCATCATCAAGTGTTTCAGCAAGTGAAACGCCATCAACCAAATCCATGTAGTTAACAATACCATTTGTTTCTGCTATTACAGGTAAAGTGTATGGGTCCCATTCACATATTTTTTTTCCTTTTTGTACTTTTTCACCGTTTTTAAAAAAAAGTTTAGAACCATAGGGAACTTTATAAAGGGCAAGTTGTCTTCCGTTATCATCTTCTAAAGAAAGTTGAGTATTTCTACCCATAACAATTATATTGTTTTTTGAATCTTCGAGTAAATTTTTATTACTTACCTTTAAAATACCTGAGTTAACAGATACAACTGAGGAGTCCTCTTTAATTTGCGCTGTACCACCTACGTGAAATGTTCTCATTGTCAACTGAGTTCCTGGCTCACCTATTGATTGGGCGGCTATCATTCCTATAGCTTCTCCAACACTTACTAATTTTCCTCTCGATAAATCTCTACCATAAGACATCGCGCAAACACCTTTTTTTGATCCACAAGTGATTACTGAAAATACATTAATAGATTTAACCCCAGCTGAGTCTATTTTTTCACAAATGTTTTCATCGATCATTTGTTTTTTCTTAATAATTAATTCTCCGGTTAATGGATTTTTTACATCCTCAGCTGCCACTCTACCTAAAACTCTTTCAGATAAACTCACTAATACGTTACCACCTTCAATAATTTCAGATAGTTTTATTGATGATCTGTTATTACAATCACATTCTTTTTTAGTTACTTGAATATCTTGGGCCACATCACAAAGTCTTCTTGTTAAATAACCTGAATTAGCAGTCTTTAATGCTGTGTCAGCTAAACCTTTTCTAGCTCCATGGGTTGAATTAAAGTATTCTAATACTGTTAATCCCTCTTTAAAGTTTGAAATTATTGGTGTTTCAATAATTTCACCAGATGGTTTGGCTATAAGTCCTCTCATGCCAGCTAATTGTTTCATCTGTGCTGGTGATCCTCGAGCACCAGAATCAGCCATCATAAAGACTGAATTGGTTTCAATTCTACCATCTGGATAAATTTTTTCAGCTGAAGAAATTTCTTTCATCATTTCATTTGCAACTGAGTCTGTGCATTTAGACCAAATATCTACAACTTTATTATATTTCTCTCCTCTAGTTATAAGCCCATCCTGATATTGTTTTTCATAATCTTCTATTTGTTTTTTAGTTTGACTAACCAATTTTTCTTTAGTTTTTGGAATAATCAAATCATTTTTTCCAAAAGAAATCCCTGCTTTAAAAGCATGTTTAAATCCTAAATCTTTTATTCGATCACAAAAAATCACAGTTTCTTTTTGACCACAATATCTGTACACAGTGTCAATTACCTCAGAAACTGCTTTTTTCGTTAATAATTTATTAACTAGTTCAAATTTAATTCTATGATTTTTAGGTAAAGTTTTAGACAATAGAAAACGTCCAGCAGTACTTGTATATTTCTCTGAAATTTTGTTTCCGTCTTTATCTACTGTGTTAAATATCGAAACTATCTTAGAGTGAACACTAATATCTTTTCTTTCAATGGCGTTCTCAATCTCATCTACATCAGAGAAGATACCAACTGGTTTTGCATTTGAGTCCTCTTTATGTTGAGACAAATAATATATCCCAAGCACAATATCTTGGCTCGGTACAATTATTGGCTTACCGTTCGATGGACTTAAAATGTTGTTTGTTGACATCATAAGAACACGTGCTTCGATTTGTGCTTCTAAACTCAATGGTACATGTACAGCCATTTGGTCTCCATCAAAATCTGCATTGAAAGCGGCACAGACTAAAGGATGTAATTCAATTGCATTTCCCTCAATTAATTTTGCCTCAAAAGCTTGAACACCCAATCTATGCAATGTTGGTGCCCTATTTAATATAACCGGGTGCTCTCTTATTATATGTTCAAGAGCATCCCAGACTTCGCTCTTTTGTTTTTCAACCATTCTTTTTGCTTGTTTAATGGTTGTTGCAAATCCTAATTTATCTAATCTTGCATATAAAAATGGTTTAAATAGTTCCAAGGCCATCTTTTTAGGTAATCCACATTGGTGTAATTTAAGTTCAGGCCCAACAACAATTACTGATCTTCCAGAATAATCTACTCGTTTCCCTAAAAGATTTTGTCTAAATCTACCTTGTTTTCCTTTCAACATTTCTGCTAATTATTTTAAAGGTCTTTTGCCAGTTCCTGTAATAACTCTTCCTCTTCTTCCGTTATCAAATAAGGCATCAACTGACTCTTGTAACATTCTTTTCTCATTTCTGACTATTATGTCCGGAGCTTTCAAATCCAAAAGTCTTTTAAGTCTATTGTTTCTATTAATTACTCTTCTATACAAATCATTTAAATCTGATGTAGCAAATCTACCTCCATCTAATGGAACTAACGGTCGAAGTTCAGGTGGTATCACTGGAACGGTGGTTAAAATCATCCACTCTGGTTTATTTCCTGAGTCTATAAATGACTCGATGAGTTTTAATCTTTTTAAAGTTCTTTCCTCAGTAACTTTTGACTTGATTGTCTTTAAAGATTCTCTGAGTTTTTTTCTCTCAGACGCTAGATCAATACTTAATAATATTTCTCTTACAGCTTCAGCGCCAATACCAGCTGTGAATCCATCTTCTCCGTACTTTTCTTGAGCTTTTATATATTCGTCCTCTGTAAGAAGTTGGCCTTTTTTTAATTCAGTCAAGCCAGGTTCGATAACTATAAAGCTCTCAAAATATAAGATCTTTTCTACCTCTTTGAGCTTCATATCTATAGCAAGAGAAATTCTACTTGGTAATGACTTTAAAAACCAAATGTGTGCTACAGGACATGCGAGATCTATGTGTCCCATTCTTTCACGTCTAACGTTAGATTTTGTTACTTCTACTCCACATTTTTCACAAATTATGCCTCTAAACTTCATTCTTTTGTATTTTCCGCAAAGACATTCGTAGTCTTTAATTGGGCCAAAAATTCTTGCACAAAATAATCCGTCTTTTTCTGGTTTGAAAGTTCTATAATTTATAGTTTCTGGTTTTTTTATTTCACCAAAAGACCATGATTTTATTTTTTCTGGGCTAGCTAAAGTAATTTTAATATGATTAAAATTCTTTTCTGCAACGCTCTTTCTTGTATCTTTTGATAAGTCTTTTCTCATTTTAAATTTTTAATTCAATTCTATGTTTAGTCCTAAAGCTCTTATTTCTTTAATTAAAACGTTGAAGGACTCTGGTACACCTGACTCAAAATTATCATCACCCTTAACTATTGTTTCATAAACTTTGGTTCTTCCTGCAACGTCATCAGATTTAACAGTTAAAATTTCTTGTAAAGTATACGATGCGCCATAAGCTTCTAATGCCCAAACTTCCATTTCACCAAATCTTTGTCCACCTAATTGAGCCCTACCACCTAATGGTTGTTGAGTTACTAAACTATAAGGACCTGTTGATCTAGCATGAATTTTGTCTTCAACCAAATGGTGAAGTTTAAGCATATATATTATGCCTACAGTTATTGGTCTATCAAATTTTGTTCCTGTTCTACCATCCCATAGATTTGTTTGACCTGCATTTGGCAACTTAGCTAAGTCTAACATTTTAGTAATATCCTCTGTTGTTGCTCCATCAAAAACTGGTGTTGCTATAGGAACTCCATTTGACAAATTTGAACATAATTCTTTAAATTGTCTTTCATCCAAATTATTTACAATATCACTTAACCTTTTTTCTCCGTATATTTGGCCTAAAGTACTCTTCAAATCTTTATTATCATTTGTTTTTTTAAAGTTGTTGTATAAATTTTTTACTTTTTCACCGAGTTCAGAGCATGACCACCCAAGGTGAGTTTCTAATATTTGCCCAACGTTCATTCGGCTTGGTACCCCTAGTGGATTTAAAACTATATCAACTGGCTTACCACTTTCCATGTAAGGCATGTCTTCGACTGGTACTATTTTGCTTATAACACCTTTATTTCCATGTCTTCCAGCCATTTTATCTCCTGGCATTAATCTTCTTTTTATAGCAACAAAAACTTTAACTACTTTCATAACTGTTGGTAGAAGATCGTCTCCTTGTCTAATTTTAAGAACTTTATCTTCAAATCTTAGTTTTATATCTTCTTGCGCTTTATCAAATTGTTCTTTTAATTGCGATACTTTGCTATTTATACTTTCGTTTTTAAACTTGATTTTCCAATAATCTTTTATATCAAGAGAACTTAAAATGTCGCTGGTTAACGTATCTCCAGATTTCAAAGATTTAAAACTTTTTTCAATTGGTTCTTTCTTTAAGATTTCATTCAATCTTAATTTAATATTTCTTACTAAAATCTCTTCCTCAACTTGCTTATCTTCCTGAACTGCTTCAATTTCATATCTTTCTATTGCTATTGCTCTTTCATCCTTTTCAATACCGTGCCTGTTAAAAACTCTAACATCAACTACAACACCAGAACTTCCTGGAGGTAATTTTAACGATGTGTCTCTTACATCAGTAGCTTTTTCACCAAATATTGATCTCAATAATTTTTCCTCAGGACTAGAGGCCGTTTCTCCTTTAGGAGTTACTTTCCCAACAAGAATATCTCCTTGTTTAACTTCGGCACCAACATATACAATGCCTGACTCATCAAGATTTTTTAAGCTTTCCTCACTTACATTAGGAATATCTCTAGTTATTTCCTCTGTACCCAATTTTGTATCGCGCGCCATTAATTCATATTCCTCAATATGAATAGAGGTAAATACATCATCTGTTACACATCTCTCAGATATAAGAATAGAATCCTCAAAATTATAACCCTGCCACGGCATAAATGCTACTGTAACGTTTTTACCCAAGGCTAACTCACCTAACTTAGTTGCTGGGCCATCAGCAATTATATCTCCTTTTTTAATCACATCTCCCCATTTCACTAAAGGCTTTTGGTTTATACAGGTGTTCTGATTTGATCTTTGAAATTTCATTAAACTATAGATATCTACACCAGATTTAGATAAATCTTTTTCTTCTGTTGCTTTGACTACAATTCTTTTTCCATCTATTTTGTCTACTACACCATTACGCTTAGCAACTATAGTTACACCTGAATCTAAAGCCACATCTCCCTCGATACCTGTGCCAACTAGTGGCGACTCTGGTTTTAACAACGGCACAGCCTGTCTCATCATATTTGACCCCATTAACGCTCTGTTTGCATCATCATTCTCCAAGAAAGGTATCAAAGATGCCGCAACTGAAACTAATTGTTTTGGAGATACGTCGATATAGTCAATATTTTCTCTTCTTGATAAAACAAAATTTAATCCTTTTCTGCAAGACACTAATTCTTCAATAAAACTTCCATCCGAACTAACAGGAGAATTTGCTTGGGCAATTGTAAATTTTTCTTCCTCAATTGCTGACAAATATTCAATTTTATCTAAAATCTTTCCACTTTGTACTTTCTTGTATGGGCTTTCTATAAAACCATATTTATTTACTTTCGAATAAGTTGCCAAACTATTTATCAATCCAATATTCGGACCCTCTGGCGTTTCTATTGGACAAATTCTTCCGTAATGAGTTGGGTGAACATCTCTTACTTCAAAACCCGCTCTTTCTCTAGTTAATCCACCTGGACCTAGTGCGGAGACTCTTCTTTTGTGTGTTATTTCTGATAAAGGATTAGTTTGATCCATAAACTGAGATAGCTGTGATGTTGCAAAAAAATCTTTAAAAGAGGTGCTAATAGGTTTTGCATTAATTAGTCCTTGTGGCAGTGCAGACTCAATTTCTAAAAAAGTTGACATTTTTTCTCTTATAGTTCGTTCCATTCTTAACAAACCAATTCTAAATTGATTTTCGACTAATTCACCCACAGATCTTACTCTTCTGTTACCTAAGTGATCTATATCATCAACTTCACCTTTTCCATCTCTTAAATCCAGCATGAATTGTATTATAGAAATAATATCTTTTTTGGTAAGTATTCTTAAATTATCGTCTTCTTTAAGATCAAGTCTCGCGTTCAGTTTTACTCTTCCAACATCCGATAAATCATATCTTTCGTTACTAAAATATAAATTTTTAAAAACTTCTTCCGCTACTTCGGGGGTTGGAGGTTCTCCTGGTCTTAAAACTTTATAGATATCGTTTAATGCAGATTGTTTATCAAAATTTTTATCAATTTTAATTGTTTCAAATATATATGGACCTTTTAAAATTGAGTCTACATTTGCAAGTTTTAGTTTCGAAATTTTTGAAGACACAATTTTTTCTAAAGCTTCTTTTGTGACATTAAATCCAGAATTAATTATTAATTTACCTTCGGAATCTTTTAAATCTTCATTAGAATATTTTCCAATTATTTCGTCCTCAGATACAATAATTTTTTCTAAATTTTTTTCTTTTAACTTTTGGGCCAAAATAAAGTTAAGTTTTTCACCTTTTTTTAATATTTTCTTATTATTTTTTTTGTCGATTAAATCAAATAATAATTTTATTGGTCTTTTATACTTTTCTGGTTTAAATTCAGTAGACCAAGTCTTAGTTGTTGTATCAAATTGATAAGAGTCGTAGGTATAAAACTGTTCTAAAATATTTTGCCTACTCATTCCCATTGCATACAAAAATGTTGTTATCGGTAATTTCTTTTTTCTATCTATTCTGAAATGTAAAATATCTTTTGGATCAAATTCAAAATCTAACCAAGAGCCTCGTCCTGGAATTATCCTGCAGTTGAACAACAATTTTCCGCTACTATGAGTTTTGCCTTTATCATGATCAAAAAATACACCAGGACTTCTGTGCATTTGGTTTACAACTACTCTTTCTACTCCATTAACTACAAATGTTCCACTTGAAGTCATTAAAGGTAAATCACCCATAAAAACTTCTTGCTCTTTTGCTGATAATATTTGTTTAGTATTATTTTCTTGATCAATTTCATAAACTACTAAACGTAAATTTGCTTTTAATGCAGATGAATAGGTAAGACTTCGCTGTCTACATTCATTTACATCAAATTTAGGTTTGTCTAAGCTACAAGAAATAAATTCAAGAGAAGATTTTTCAGAACTATCGTTAATAGGGAAAATGCTTTTAAAAACCTTTGTTAATCCTTTGTCTAAAGTTGACCCTTTTACTATATCTGACTTAGACTCGATGAATTGTTTGTAGGAATTTTTTTGAACTTCAATTAGATTGGGTATTGATAGGCTTTCTTTTAATTTTCCAAAATTTTTTCTAATACTTTTTTTTTGAGTAAAAGTTAATTCCATTCAATAACTAATTTAGTACTTGCGAAATTGTACTGATATTATTTTAATTCTACTTTAGCTCCAGCAGCTTCTAGCTTTTTCTTAGCTTCTTCGGCATCTTTTTTCGCTACGCCTTTTTTAACCTCTTTAGGTGCTGCTTCTACTAAATCTTTTGCTTCTTTTAATCCTAACCCAGTTATAGCTCTAACTTCTTTAATAACGTTAATTTTTTTATCACCTGCTGAACTTAAAAAAATTGTAAATTCAGTTTTTTCTTCTGCTGGGGCTGCTCCGCTAGCTGCTGGTGCTGCTGCAGCCGGTGCTGCTGCTGTTACTCCCCATTTTTCTTCTAATTGTTTAGAAAGTTCCGCTGCTTCAACCACAGTTAATTTTGATAATTCGTCGATAATTTTGTTTAGATCAGCCATAAATTTTTTTGAAATATTTAACCTTTTTTACTTTTCTCGTGCGCCAAAATAGCAATTTTTGAGCCAGGTGCAAGCAAAATACTTAAAAATTTCTGAGCAGGAGCTGACAAAATACCAACAATTTTAGCTCTTGCTTCGTCTAAAGTAGGTAGTGTGGCGATTTGGGCCACATCTTTAGCTTCCAAAACCTTTCCATCCATAAAACCAGCTACTATTTTTAAGTGTGAGTCACCCTTTGCATATTTTGCTAAAATTTTTGCTGAAGTAATTGGATCTGAAGATATGGCTGCAGCAGTAGGACCGCTAAAAAACTTTTCTAGTTCCTTACATTTGGTTTCTTTTATAGCCAGCTTTGTAATTCTATTTTTTGTTACTTTGAAAAATATTCCGTTTTTTCTCATTTCATCTCTAATCTTATCAAGCTCTTTTACATTTAAACCCTTGTAGTGAGCTATCATAACAGCTTCGTTTGAAGAAAATACTTTTTTCATTTCCTCAACGTAATTTTTTTTCTGTTCTTTGCTCATCATAATTTAAATATCCTTAAAATTTAGTTTAAAAGATGGACTCATAGTTGTGGAGAAATAAATTTTTTTTATATTTTCAGAATTAAAAATAGATGATTTTTCTTTTTTCAAAAATTCAAAAGCACTCTTTATATTTTCTAATAGTTTATTTTCTTGAAAACTTTTTCTACCTATAGAGAAAGAAAGGTTACCATCTTTATCATTTTTGACCTCAATAGATTTATTTTTAATTTTATCAACTGATTTAGCTAGATCATCAGAAACAGTACCCATCTTTGGATTTGGCATAAGACCTTTCGGACCAAGTATTTTGCCTAATTTTCCAATTTTGGACATCATAGAAGGAGTACAGATTAATTTATCAAAATTAATATTTTTATCTGCTATTTTTTTTAAAAGATCTTCAGAACCAACAACATCAGCTCCACTTTTTTTGGCCTCATCTAATTTATTTTCATCACATAAGAGACCAACTCTAATCTTTTTCCCGTTTCCATGGGGTAAGTCAATTAGTGTTCTTAAATTGTTGTCTGCGCCTTTAATTTTTTTAAGATTTATCTTCATAGAAATATCAATCGACTCATCAAATTTAACGCCAGATCCATTCTTCAGTTCATTAAGAATCTGTTCAAATTTTTTTAATTCTTTTTTTTTGTAAGTCTCTTTTATGTTTTTATATCTTTTAGATTTTTTTTTCATTTTTTAACCTCTATACCCATTGATCTTGCAGACCCACATATAATTTTAGTTGCTTCCTCCAAATCATGAGCATTAAGATCTTTCATTTTCTCCTTTGCAATTTGTTCTGCTTGCTTAATTGTTATTGATCCTGCAACAACTCTTCCAGGTTCTTTTGAACCACTTTTTAGTTTAGCAGCTTCCCTAATAAAATGTGATGCAGGTGGAGACTTAATTATAAAGTCAAATTTTTTGTCTTTATATACTGTGATAACTACAGGGACAGGTTTTCCCATAAAAGCTTTTGTCTTTGCGTTAAAAGCTTTACAAAACTCCATTATATTAATTCCTCTTTGCCCGAGAGCGGGACCTACAGGTGGTGCGGGATTTGCTTGTCCGCCTTTAATTTGTAATTTTACATAGCCCGCTATTTCTTTTGCCATTATATTTTCTCCACTTGATTAAACTCAAGATCAACAGGTGTCGGTCTTCCAAAAATTGAAACAGAAACCTTTAATCTTAATTTTTCCTCATCAATCTCCTCTATTAAGCCAGTAAAAGATGCAAATGGTCCATCAGAAACTTTTACTTTTTCTCCAACCTCATAAATAATTCCTGCATTTGGATTTGTTTCTGTTTCATCAATCTGACCCATTATTTTTTTAATCTCATTTTCTGAAACAGGTACTGGGCTCCCTTCGGGGCCTAAAAAGCCGCTCACTTTTTGTATATTTTTGATTTTATGATAAATATTTTTGTTTAAATCAAGTTTGACTAAAACGTATCCAGGAAAATATTTTTTTTCTTTTTGTGTTCTTTTGCCTTTTTTAACCTCAACAACTTTTTGAGTTGGTACAAGAATTTCACCAAGGTTATTTTGCAAAGAATTTTTTGCCATAATGTCCTTTATGTTATCAGCAACCTTATTTTCAAATCCAGAGTAAGCTTGTACAATGTACCAATTCATTTTAAAAATTAAGTGTTAAAACTAAGTTTAATAAAAATCTTAAAATTTGATCTAATAATAAAAAGAAAACTGCAGCTAAAGTAGCTAAACCAAAAACCATTAAAGACCCGGTAACAGTATCTTTTTTTGTTGGCCAAGTTATCTTAAAAGCTTCTTGCTTAACTTCTTGTAAAAATCTTAATGGGTTTCTCATAAGTTTTCTCTTCTTGGCAGGAGCGGAGGGAATCGAACCCCCAACCTCCGGTTTTGGAGACCGGCGCTCTACCAATTGAGCTACACTCCTAGTAGCTTATTATTTTATAATCTTGGTTACCACTCCAGCACCAACTGTTTTACCGCCCTCTCTAATTGCAAAATTTAGTTTTTCACTCATAGCTATAGGAGTTATAAGTTTAACATTAAATTTAGCATCATCACCTGGCATTATCATTTCAGTTCCAGATGGAAGAGTTACCTCTCCAGTTACATCTGTAGTTCTAAAGTAAAATTGAGGTCTATACTTTGTAAAAAACGGAGTATGTCTTCCCCCTTCTTCTTTCTTTAAAACATATGCTTGAGCCTCAAACTCAGTATGTGGAGTTACTGACCCAGGTTTTGCTAAGACTTGACCTCTCTCAATATCGGTTCTTTCAACGCCTCTTAAAAGTGCACCAATATTATCACCTGCTTCACCTGTATCTAAAATTTTTCTAAACATTTCCACTCCGGTTATAACTGTTTTTTTAGTATCTTTGATACCAACTATTTCCAGCTCCTCACCAGTTTTAACAACTCCTTGCTCAACTCTTCCTGTGGCAACTGTTCCTCGTCCTGAAATTGAGAAAACGTCTTCTACTGGCATTAAGAACGGTTTGTCTTTTGGTCTTTCTGGTTGTGGAATTGTGTCATCAACAGCTTTCATAAGTTCCATAATTGCATTTTTTCCTGTTGCCTCATCTTTTCCTTCAACAGCGTTTAACGCTGAACCCTTGATGATTGGAATCTTATCTCCCGGAAATTTATAAGAGGTAAGGAGTTCTCGTATTTCTGTTTCTACAAGTTCTACTAACTCTTTATCCTTTACTTGATCAATTTTATTTAAAAAAACTACAATGGCAGGAACACCTACTTGTCTTGCTAAAAGAATATGCTCTCGAGTTTGAGGCATTGGACCATCGGCTGCGTTCACAACTAAAATTGCACCATCCATCTGTGCTGCACCAGTGATCATATTCTTCACATAGTCAGCGTGACCAGGACAATCAACGTGTGCGTAATGTCTTTTGTCAGTTTCATACTCAACGTGAGCTGTTGAAATTGTAATTCCTCTTTCTTTTTCCTCAGGTGCTTTATCAATTTGATCATACGCAATAAATTCTGCTCCACCTTTTTCAGCTAACACTTTAGTTATTGCTGCTGTTAGTGTTGTCTTACCATGATCTACGTGCCCAATTGTACCAATGTTACAATGTGGTTTGCTTCTTTCAAATTTTTTCTTGTCCGCCATTTTTTCCTCTTCTTTATATATAGTTTTTTATTTTATTTGGAGCGGATGAGGAGAATCGAACTCCTAGCATCAGATTGGAAATCTGAGGTATTACCATTATACGACACCCGCACGATCCAAACTATTTTACACTCAGTTATTTAAACACTTATTAAGTTTGGTGGAGGGGGAAAGATTCGAACTTTCGAAGACCGAAGTCAACGGGTTTACAGCCCGCCCCATTTGACCGCTTTGGTACCCCTCCAAATACTGTTAGGGGATACCCAATAACTTAAAAAGCATTCAACAACAAGGGTTTTATAAGCATCTTGTATGGTAAATGCAATAAATCATTTTGCTTCTAAATATGCTATTTATTTAAAAAAAAACATTAAATTTCGTGAAAAAAAGTACTTTTTACATCGTAGGAAGACATGCTGTTACTGAGGCACTAAAAAACCCTAATAGACAGGTTGTTCGAGTGTTTTTAACAGAGGACTCAAAGAAAAAAATACATAAAGAAAATCAGCATATCAATCTCCTAAAGAACGTTAGTGTTTTTTATAAGTCTAAAAAGGAACTAGATAAATATTGTGCTAGAGAAGATATATTACACCAAGGTTTGGTTGCTGAGATAGAGCATTTGGAGGAAATAAGTTTGAAAAGTTATATCAACGAAAATTCTGATAGAAATGATATAAATTTAGTTGCTTTAGATGAAGTTACAGATCCTAGAAATATAGGTTCAATTATTAGAAGTGCTACATCCTTTAATATAGATGGAATAATAGTAAAAGAAAGGTCATATCCTAGTGAAAGTAAATTATTATATAAAAGTGCAAGTGGATGTGCTGAATTAATTAAAATATTTCTAGTATCAAATATAAACACAACACTCAAGTATTTAAAGTCTAAAAATTTCTGGGTAAGTGGGTTTGACACCCAAAGTAAAAAAGATTTTACAAATCATGATTGGAAGGGAAATAATGTTCTATTGTTTGGGTCCGAAGGCCATGGTTTAAGTCATCAAATAAAAAAAAATTCAGATTTTTTATTTCGTATAAGCATAAATAAAAATGTAGAAAGTCTGAATATTTCTAATAGTGCATCTGTAGTTTTTCATCATTTAAATTTTATTAAAGAAAAATCTTGATATCTACCCAACTTTTATTTAATACTCCGTGCAGGCCCTCATAGCTCAATTGGTAGAGCAACTGATTTGTAATCAGTAGGTTCGCGGTTCGAGTCCGTGTGGGGGCACCATATCAATTTATAAAATTATTTCTTTTTGTATTTTGCAGCTTCTTCAGAACCGCCAGTGGCACTCCCTTTACTATAAGAGTGAGCACCCATTCCAGCGAGTTGTCCATTTTTTACAATTAAATATTGATCCCTAATTTGTTTTTTTTCTAAAAAACATTCTAATATTTCTCTTACCCCAGCTGCGTATCTTGCTTGCGCAGAAAGGGAAGTTCCAGAAGTGTGAGGTGTCATACCATGATTTGGCATTGTTCTCCAAATATGGTCATTTGGTGCTGGCTGAGGAAACCATACATCACCAGCATACCCGCTTAGCTGACCTGATTTAAGTGCTTTAGCGATAGCCTCTCTATTACAAATTTTTCCTCGAGCTGTGTTAACAATGTAAGCTCCTTTTTTCATTTTACTAATTAGTTTTTCGTCAAATAAATTTTCGGTTTCTGGATGTAAGGGACAGTTAATTGTAACAACATCGCAGACTTTGACAAGTGACTCTACAGATTCATGGAATGTTAAGTTTAATTCTTTTTCAACAGAGTCAGGAAGTTTGTGTCTGTCAAAATAGTGTAAATGGACATCAAAAGGTTTCATTTTTCTTAAAGCATCTAAACCAATACGTCCAGCAGCAACTGTACCAACATGCATTCCTTCAACATCGTATGATCTTTGCACAGCGTCAGCAATATTCCATCCGCCATCATTTACTATTCTGTGTTGGTTATGATAATCTCTTACCAAAGATAAAATCATCATAACTATATGTTCTGCCACTGATCTGGAATTACAATAAGTTACCTCAACAACATCTATTTTATTATCTATTGCGGCCTGAAGATCAACATGGTCCGACCCTATTCCAGCAGTTATTGCCATCTTTAAATTTTTTGCTGATTTAATTCTTTCTTTAGTTAAATAGTATGGCCAAAAGGGTTGGGAAATTACAACATCAGCGTCGATTAATTCTTTATCTGCTTTACATCCTTTAGCATCTTTATCTGAAGTAACTACTAACTTATGTCCCTTTGACTCTAAAAATTTTCTCAAGCCTAATTCACCAGATACACATCCTAGTAATTGACCTGGTTTAAAATCTATTGAACTAGGTGTAGGAAGTTTCATACCATCAGGGTACTTGTCTAGTTTAGGTAAAGAAGATACTGGATAACTTTTAGGCATTCCACTTTTAGGATCATCATATAGAACACAAAGTATTTTCATTTGCTTAGTTAAACAGATATTTAAATCTTTTTAAAGCCTTTAAAACCAAAATGGTCATAATATAAATTTAGTTAATTTTTCTTTTTTGTTCGGATTTAATCTTCTTTAATAAACTTTCTCCTTTATTAAAAAGAAGTTTAAATTTAATCTTCTTATTTACTGATGCTTTAATTGAAATAATGTTTCTGATTTCATAATTATCAGCGACTGCAGCAATAGGTCTCTTTTTTGGGTCTAAATTTCTTATAAAAATTTGTGTTCTATCAGAAACAATTTTTCCTTTCCATCTTCTTGGTCTAAATGGACTTATTGGTGTTATAGCCAGCTTCTTCGAATTTAATAATAAAATGGGACCATTCACAGAAAGGTTATATGCTGTGCTTCCTGCTGGCGTAGATAATAATATACCATCTCCAATCAATTTTTTTATTAGAATTCTATTGTTGATTTTAAGTTGTATTAAAGATGTTTGTTTGCTTTGTCGTAGAATTGATAATTCATTTATTGCTAAGAGTGAAATAATCTTTTTAGCTTTGCTAATTGCTTTAATTTGAAGGGGATAAATCATTGTGGGCTTAGCTTTATTAATTCTTTCAATTATTCCTTTTGAAGTAAATTTATTTAACAAGAAACCTACCGAGCCGCAATTTAAACCGTAAAAAGGTTTTTTGTATTCATAAAATTTTTTAATTGTTTTGAGCATAAATCCGTCGCCGCCAGCAACAACAATTACATCAGACTTTTTAATAGAATAATTTTTATATTTTTTAGATATAATTTTTTTTAAATATCGTGCTTTATTGCTGTTATCAAAAATAAAACTAAATTTTTTCATACCTTTTTATTTGAAAATGGAAATTTTATTAAAAACATTATAGAGCTAATTATTCCTAAAATAAAAACAATTGGTAATAATCTTTTATTTTCATATTTATTCCTAAATAATGAGTTAAAAACTTGACTATAAAAGGATGAAAAATGATTCTGTCTAAATCTTATTTGAATGTTTTTTTTAAAGCATATAAACTCATACCAAAATGGTAATTCCAGTATTAAATTGTTTTTTGTTTTAGAAATTTCATTAATAAATAATTTAATTTTATTCATATAAATTTTATCTTCAAAATCCATACATTTATTGTTATATTTTTTTGTAGCCTCCACAAGTTTAGACTCGTCTGATAAATATTGCCTTATTATTGATAAACATTCATTTTCGTTCGTAAAATATGGTAACTCGTTATTTTTAAAAATTAATTCTGATGACGGATCGTATTCTGAAACACAAAGTGATCCGCATAAACCAGTAAAGTATACACGACCTCTTAGAGTATATTGATATTTAAAAGAAGTTAAAGGGTTATAGCTATACTTTGAATTATCTTGTTCAGTAAAATTTAAAATAATTTTTGATTGATTGATCAACTTGTTTAGCTTTTCAAACGTATTGGATATTTCATCATAAGGTCCACATTCTAAAACTTTTATATTATTTTTTTTTAAATACTGTAAATATTTAGACCTATTATTTTTTTGTCTACCAAAGAATAGAACATCGTAAATTTTTTTTTCTTTTAAATCCTTAAAAACCGAACTACTAGACTCAACAGGAAGAAATAACGCTTTGTAACCAAGCTCTTGAAATTTTAATACAGAAATTGGGCAACCAGATAATACAAAGTCACATGCAGAAGCTGTTATTCTATTTAAATGGTGATACATAGGATCGTCCCAGGAAAAGATTCCTTTTTTCACGCTATTATTAATTGATCTTATAAAGTTTATATTTATTATTGATAAGCCATCACCCTGAAATAATACTAAAGATATTTTTTCTTTGTTGATTATCTCATTAATATTTTTTGCTATATTTTGGTTGTTTATTTTTAGGTAATCCGAGATATATATTATTTTTATTTTGTAGTGATCATTAAATTTTTTTTCATAAAAAAAAGTATTCGGGGTTTCTTTTTTTCTTTCGGTAAATAAAATTAAAATTGACTCTTTATTTTCTGACATTGTTATATTTTATTGGTGCCCTCGGACAGACTCGAACTGTCACTCCCTTGCGGGCAAGGATTTTAAGTCCTTTGTGTCTACCATTTCACCACGAGGGCAACTATTTTGTTTTAGCATGTTTTATACTCCTGGCAAATGCTAAGTGCAATCCTATGAAGAATGATTTATAAATATTTTACAGTGGATTTTTATAAACCAGATAAATTACCAAATTTAATGGTTGCTCCTAATGGTGCAAGACCAATGAAAAAAGATCATGCAGCAGTTCCAATAACTATGAATGAGATTGTAGAAACAGGAAAAGCCTGTTTCGAGGCTGGAGCGAAAGCAATTCATTTCCATACACGAAATAATAAAGGGGAACATGTTCTTGATAGTGGTTTATGTAAAGAAACATTGAGTGAGCTTCAAAAAAAAGTTCCTAAGATGCATTTGCAAATAACAACTGAAGCTATTGGAAAATATTCACCTGAAGAAATGCGAAAACTAGCTTATGAAGTTATACCTCCTGGTATTTCAATTGGTATAAGAGAAATGATTCCTTCAAGAAAACCCTCGAATGAAGATATAAAAATTTATCAAAAATTAATTGATGCTGGTACAAAAATTCAACATATTTGTTATGAACCAGAAGATATAGATCTACTATCAAATCTTCTGACCAAATCTAAAATTTCAAAGGACGGTGTGTGGTGTATGTTTGTAATAGGGCATTACTCTGGAAAAATAAGTGATCCAAAAAAAATTTCATTGTTTATTGAAAGACTTAAGCAAAATGAATTTTATGCTGATTGGGCAGTATGTGCGTTTGCAAAAGAGGAAATTTCATGTCTTAAAACTGCAATTAAACTTGGTGGTAAAATAAGAGTTGGTTTTGAAAATTCCTTCTTAATGCCAGATGGAAGTGTAGCTCCTAATAATGAAACAAAAGTTAAAGCGGCAAGTAATTTATTCTATTAAAGTCATTTGTTGATTTAAATGATTTGAGAATGAACCTGTCAGGTCGAACAATTATTGCTTTTGCCTTGTAAGTTTTTAGCAAGTTACTAAGTCCTTTAATATCTTTATCTGTAATTGACTTTATTTTATTAAAAGAAAATTTTTTAATTAGTTTTGATGAAGTGAGTAATAATGGCGATTTTGAAAATTTTTCATCTAAAGTTTTACCATTTTTCATTTTAAGTTGTGGAAAAGTTTTTCCCCTATTTTTATCTTTATTACTTCCAAGACCAATACCCAATTTAGGCTTAATCGATTGCATGCTTTTTGTACCATCAGGTCTAGAAGAAATATTGTCAGTAATATTCTCTGATCCGACTGCATTAACAAATTCTCCCATTCTCATTGTTGTCTCTATATATTCTTTTACATTTGAAAATCTTTCTGTTTGATAAGTATCTAAAAATTTTCCATCATGTTTGTTTTTAATACATAAACTAATTTTCCAGGCAAGATTTGATACATCTCTTATACCCGCACACATACCTTGGCCCATAAATGGCGGCATAAGGTGTGCAGCGTCTCCAGCAATAAAAATTCTTCCTTTTCTCCACTTTCTAGCTATAGCTGATTGAAAAATATAAATCGCTTTTCTTTCTAAGATGGCTTCTTTTGAGTTAAGCCAAGGTTTAAGGAAATTCCAAATATATTTATCAGATAATATTTCTTTTTCGTTTTCATCATTCTGAATAGCGAACTCCCATCGTCTCCTTTTGCCAACATTTCGACAATATGTAGCTGGTCTTTCTGAGTTTGAGTATTGAATTGTTCTATCTGGTAATTTATTTTTATTTTTCTTTAAAATCAAATCAACAACAGCCCACTTTTGTGTAAAACCTAAATTGTCTAAAACTGAACCCATCTGTTCTCTGGTGGTAGAACGTGCACCATCACAGCCAATTACGTATTTTGAGGAAGCTTTATTTATTTTATTTTTGCTTTTAAAAAATAATTCAACAGAATTTATATTATTTTTGATTTTAATTACTTCAGTATTTTGCAACAGTTTAACTTTTTTAAAAGTTTTTAAACGATTTCGAAGATTTCTCTCTAAATCAGGTTGATGAAATCTATAGCTAGGATACCACCCGTTTTCAGTTATAGATTTTGGACGGGGCCAATCAAGTAATACTTTTCCACTAGAATTCACAAACTTAGTACCTTTGTTAATTATAGTGTTTTTTAAAAAGTTTTTAGTAATTCCAATTGTTTGAAAAACTCTCATGATTTCATCATCAAAATGAACAGCTCTAGGTAAAGCGTATAAATTTTTTTCTCTTTCTAAGATTAAAATTGAAAAACCATTTAACGCTAATAAATTTGCTAAAGTGCCACCAGTTGGTCCTAAACCTACAATTATAACATCGTATTGTTTCATTTTTTGAATTAAATAATTTTAGTTTTTGTTATTAATTTTTGAGTAAAGCCATGGACAGTCTACCAACAGGGGTGCTTGTTTTCCTTTAGCAGCAGTGTCTAAACGTTTATTTCTAAATTTCATTCTCTCGTCATCAGGTAAATAAAGTCTTTCATGACCCCAAAAACTTGGTCCCTCAAATGTTTCATGCGATTTCCATGAACTTGGGTCTATTATCCTTCCACCCCATCCATTCTCAACAAAAAATCCAGAAGGAGTAATAGAATAAAAAGATGTCATATAATCATTAGTGTGACGCCCCATTGTATATGCTATTGCATTATCTTTATATTGCACCAAATCATAACCCTGTCCGACATCATCAAGACTATTGTATTCAACCATAAAATGGTGAAAACCAATTTTTCCTGAACCAAATAAAGCTAAACTATGGTGACGACCATTAATGTGAAAAAAACATAATGAGATTGGTGTATTACTGTAATCACTAATCTTGAAACCAAGAATATCTCTATAGAAAGGAACCACTTTATTAAAATCTTTGACATGCAAAACCACATGACCCATACCCAATGCTCCAGTTTTGAATCCAGAGATTGGTCTTGAGGGTTTAAATGGTTCGGTATCTTTCATTGGATTATAAACCAATTCGACTCTGTTGCCTTGTGGATCGTTAAAATGAATTAATTCTTGAACAAATCTTTTATCTGAATAAGAAGAGTTGCCTAAAGTAACTTTTATATTTTTAGACTCTAACTTAGCTGCATAAGTTTGAAGATCCTCTTTTTTATCAACTTCAAAACCAACAAAAGCTAAACTATCTCCAGTGTCGCCTGTAATGGCTAATCTTTGTTTGTGGTCATCCATTCTAAAAGATAAAGATCCCTTGCCTCTATCAATTCTTTGCATACCCAAACATTTTTCAGAATAGTCTGACCAATCTTCAAGTTTATCTGAGTTGACGCCTATGTAACTTAATGCCGAAACTGCCATATTATTATTATACTAGAAAAAACATGAGCCCGCTATAGATAACGCGGGCTCATTAGATTTTTTATTATTAGCCGTCTATTTTCTTAATAATTTGTCTGGCTCTTTTTAGCACACCAGCACCATCAAGACCTTTGCCTTTCATTTCTGCTAACCAATCTTTTTCGATAGGTTTAAGTATTTTTTTATACTTAGCAATAACAGCTGGAGAGGCTACTGCAATCTCATGTCCTGGAGTATTTGCAACAACTTCTTTCATTTTTTCATTTTGTCTATCAATTAAGTTTGAAGCCCAACCACTGAAAGCATGACCACTAAACTTATCAATACATTTTTTCTGTACTGAGTCTAAACTTTTGTATTTTTCTTTGTTCATTATCAATCCAAAAGTAGCATTAGTTATATTCACTTCTGTGTGATATTTCGTAACTTCAAATAATTTAAACGAACCTACAGCTGTATAAGGAAAAGGTGTTCCGTCTAATACACCTTTGTTAAGAGCTTCGTAAGTACCAGGCGCTGGAACTTTTACTCCAGTAGCACCTAAAGTCTTAAGAATTGTTCCTGCGATTTTACTAGGAACTCTCATTTTTTTTCCTTTAAAGTCTGCTGGATCCATAACTTTAGTATTTTTCATATGAATTTGATAACCAGGATTTGAATGTAACCCGATCAAGTGAATTCCTGACATTTCTTTATCAAGATATCCCTCGTCATATAAAGTATTTAAAGCAGTTGATCCTGCTGCAGATGTTCTTGTTAAAAATGGAAGTTCTATTACTGAACTTAAAGGGAACTGACCTCCAATATAACCTAAAACAGTCCATGAAATATCAGCAACGCCTTTAGTAACTATATCGTATTGCTTAGGTGGGCTACCTAAAACTCCACCGGCATACATTTTTACATTAAGTTTACCATTTGCACACTTATTTACATTTTCAGCCCATCCTCCTAGAATTTTACTAGCAATAAAGGCTTTTGGTGGTTCGAAAGTTGCCAATTTAAGTTCAGTAGCAGAAGCCGAACTGATTAAACTTAAAGAGAAAACCCCAAACAAAAAACCAATTAGTTTTTTCTTAATCATTTTTTCCCCCAAATAAATTAATTTATATTTTTAGCTTAGCTTTAATTTTAGATTTTTTCATCCTTAATTATGTTCGAAAGTATACCAATTTCTGATATCTCGACCTCTACTTTATCACCATCTTTCATAAAAATCGGAGGTTTTCTCTTGAAACCTACTCCTCCAGGTGTTCCGGTAACTAAAACATCCCCTGCCCGCCAAGGAATAGCTTTTGAAACATAAGAAATTAAACTTGGAATATCAAAAATAAGTTGACTTAATTTAGCACTTTGCATGACATTACCATTTAGACGTGTCTGAATTGATAACTTTGTGTAATCAGAAATATTTTCAGCTAAAACCATGTGAGGTCCAAAACTTCCAGTTCTTTCAAAATTTTTTCCCATTCCAAATTGTCTAGTATGCTGTTGCCACTCTCTTACAGTGCACTCGTTATAACATGAGTAACCAATTATGTGTTTTAGAGCATCTTTTGGTTGGATGTGTTTTCCAGCATCACCCATAATAACTGCCATTTCACATTCGTAATCTAAACTTTCTGACACCTTTGGTCTTTGAATTGGCTGTTTGTGTGCTGTTTGACTTTCAGGAACTCTAAGAAAAATTACAGGATTTTGTTCGACAGTTCTGCCTGTTTCTTTAACATGCTCACTATAATTAAGACCAACGCAAACAATTTTGCCAGGGTTTGGAATTACTGGTAAGTAATCTATTTCATCAACGTTTATTTTTCCTGGATTTTTTTTTGAAAATTCTTTGGCTTCATTTATTGAATTATTAATTATAAGCTCTTTTAAAGTTTGTGCTCCTTTAATTTGCCCTGTTAAATCTGTAATATTTTTTCCGTCAGAAACACCAAACTTAGGTTGGCCTTTTAGTAAAAAAGAAACAAATTTCATAAACTATTTTATATGCCTTTATCTATTAAACTCTGTTAGGCTACAATATTCTTATGCAAATTAAAATAAATAAAATATTTGACCACGCAGCTATTGCATCTGGACTAATTTTATTTTCATTAGCAATACTTACTTTTTGCGATGTATTTGGTAGACGTTTTCTGAACTCCCCTGTTGCAGGCACTATTGAAATTGTTGAATTTGGTATTGCATTAGTTGCTTTTCTCGCAATGCCTAGAGCCTTTTTTTTAAATGCACATGTATCTGCTGACTTTATAAAAAATGTGGCTATTTCGAAATTACAAACTTTTATTACAATTTTTAGATTCATTCTGATGTTGATTATAATGTCTTTTGTTGCATACGGTACTACAAAAGAAGCATTCGCATTTTTAGAAAACAAAAGAGTTACAATTGATCTTGAATTAAGTTTTTATCCATTCTATTTCGCAACAGCTATTGCAATGTGGTTAAGTGTTTTAGCAATAATACTTTGGTTTATTCAATCTATAACAGAAAGAAACAGTAAATGAGTTTTGATCCAATAGTAAACGGAGCATTGGCTTTTTTAGCAGTTCTAATTTTAATGGCACTTAATATTCCAATTGGAATTTCGATGCTAATAGTAGGTTTCACTGGATTTGGATTCATAGTTGGTTTTGAACAAGCTTTTTTTATTTTAGGAACGGCACCCTATGAAGCTGTATCAAAATATAGTTTATCAGTTTTACCTTTTTTTGTTTTGATGGGAAATCTTGCTAACAGAGCTAACCTTTCTAGAAATCTTTATGACGCTGCATATGCAATAGTTGGTCACTATAAGGGTGGTCTTGCAATGTCAACCGTTGGTGCTTGTGCTGGGTTTGGAATGATTTGTGGTTCTTCAATTGCTACCGCAGCAACAATGTCTCAAATGGCAGCTCCAGAAATGAGGAGACACGGTTACAGTGATGCTTTGATAAGCGGATCAATCGCATCTGGCGGAACTTTAGGAATAATAATTCCGCCCAGCGTTATTTTAGTTATATACGCCTATCTAACAGAACAATCGGTTCAAAAACTTTTCTTCGCCGCCTTAATACCAGGTTTAATAGCTGTTGTCCTTTATATGGTTGCTATACGTGTTTATCTTTTAATTTATCCTGGCCAAGGTGGGTACGGAAATAAAATGCCGTTTAAAGAAAGAGTAGCTGCTTTATGGAAAGTTTTTCCAATATTTTTAATTTTTGCAATTATTATGGGTGGACTTTACTTGGGCTTTTTTACTGCAACAGAAAGTGCTGCGGTAGGAGTGATACTTGTTTTAATTTTTATTTTTTTAAGACGACAATTAACTTTGGAAATGTTGAAAAATTCAGTCTGGGATACAATTAAAACTGTTGGAGCACTTTATCTTATAGTAGTAGGTGCTGCCGTATTTAATGTTTTAATAACTGTTACACAGTTACCTTTTACTGTGGTTGATTTCATTAATGACTTACAACTAACTCAGGTTGGAATAATTCTTGTTATTTGTGCAATATACTTAGTGCTTGGAACGGTAATGGACTCCCTCGCCATGTTATTTTTGACAATACCAGTTTTTTACCCTGTAATTGCTGATGCTGGTATTGATCCAATTTGGTTTGGAATTTTTGCAGTTATTGTTGTTGAGTTTGGATTAATTTCACCACCAGTGGGTATGAATTTATTTGTAATTAAAGGGGTAATGCAAAGAACTCCACTTCAAACAATTTGGTTTGGTACGCTTCCGTTCTTACTTACTGATATGATTAGACTTGCGCTGATTATTGCATTTCCAGCAATATGTTTATTTCTTCCAAGTCTTATGATGTCTTAGTGTTCGTGTTTTTCTATTCCGTGTTCCTCTAGTAAATCGTGCATTCTTTCATGCTCTTTATAAGTTAAGCTATAAAAAACTGCAGCAGTAACAAATGATCCAAGTACAACACCTTGTATAAATCTAAAAATTGTTTTTCTATTTCTTGCTTTGGTCTCATCATTCATTTTCAAGCCTCTTTTTCTAGCTTCATAGAATTTATAAACTGCGTATGCTATTAAAATTACACTTATTATCCACGAAATAGGATGATTTACTACAGCTATCATTGAGCCACCAAGTAAGGCAGCTATAAAACCACTAATCCAACAAATTGGGCACATATTTTATTTTACGAAAGTTCCGCTATGATAATCTTCGATAGCTTGCTGAATTTCAGCTTTTGTATTCATTACAAATGGTCCGCCTCGAGCAATTTGTTCGCCAATTGGTTTACCTGATATCAATAGAAACTTAGCTTTTGAAGTTGCTGAAATTTTTAACTCCTCGCCTTTATCTAATAAAATTAGTGTAGAGTCTTTTGTTTGTTTGTGTTGCTTGTCACCAATTTTAATTTCTCCTTCAATCAAATAAATAAATGAATTGTGCGTTTTAGGTAATTTAAATTTAAAGTTTTTGTTTTTATTTAATTCTACGTCGAAGTAAATCGGTTCAACATTATGTTTTTTTACTGGTCCCTCTGCTTTTTCGAATTTACCTGCAATAACTTTTACTTGTTTATCTTCATCTTTGTGAATGCTCATTTTTTTTGAGTCTATATAAATATATTCAGGTTTATTCATTTTATATTTTGCTGGCATATTTATCCAAAGTTGAAAGCCATGTAGTCTTCCTTCTTTCATAGCGGGCATTTCTGAGTGAATTATTCCACTTCCTGTTTTCATCCATTGAACATCACCTGCCGTCATCCTCCCTTTTCCGCCAGTGCTATCTTTATGTTCAAATTCACCTGCTAACATATAAGTTACAGTTTCAATGCCTCTGTGTGGATGAGCTGGAAATCCTGCAACATAGTCATCTTTATTTTCTGAACCAAATTCATCTAACATTAAGAATGGATCAAAATAATTTGGCTCAACACCAATACTCCTTTTTAATTTAACTCCAGCTCCATCTGAAGCGAGTGTTGGATCAATAATTTTATTTACCTCTATGTTGCTCATAATTAATTACCAAACTCCAATCATTATATCGTCTTCTTTTGTGTAATCTCTATCTTTTAGAACAAACTCATCCGATGCAGCAACCCTGTTTTTTCTACTAACTAATTTTTTTAATAATAGCTCTCTCATTTCATTTCTAACTTTAGAATAATCTTTTAACTGACCTAAATCTCTAAATTCTTCTGGATCGTTTTTAAGATCAAACAATTGTGGTGGAAAACCTTTAAAATAAATATATTTCCATTCGTTGTTTCTAATCATGTATCCTCTTGCGTCTGAAGCTCCTAGTTTAAGTGTTTTTCTAGCATCGTTAAATGAATAATCAATCTCACTAAATACCGCATCTTTCCAATTAGTAACTTTATCAGCATTTATTAAAGGCATTAAAGAAGTACCCTCAAGTCGATGTTTGCTCTCTTTGCTCTCGACCGCATCTAAAAAAGTTGGTAATAGATCTATTGCTTCAATTAAACGTTTTTCCTTTTGTCCTCTTGTTTTATTAGCTGATTCTCTTGGATCGTAAATAATCAATGGAACCCTTACTATTTGTTCATGAAATAATTCCTTATCTCCTAACCAATGGTCACCGAGATAATCACCATGATCAGATGTAAATATAATCATTGTATCTTTAATAGTTCCTTTATTTTCAAGAAATTCAAAAAGCCTGCCAAGATTATCATCAATTTGTTTAATTAAACCCATGTAACCGGACATGACAGTATTTCTTACTTCGTCTTTTGAAAAAGTTTTTGAAACTCGTGTTTCTACAAAAGCTTTATAAACTGGGTTCATGTTTTCTTTCTGTTTCTCACTTCTTTGAACTTGACTAAATTGATTTTGGGAAAACATGTTATGATAAGGAGCTGGAGCAATATAAGGCCAATGAGGTTTTATATATGACAAGTGTAAAAACCACGGCTTATCAGAACTTTCATCTATAAATTCCATTGCTCTATTAGTCATAAAAGCAGTTTCAGAATGCTTTTCAGGAATTCTAGCAGGCTTATTTGAATTTCTCAGTTTCCATCCGCTGAGAATTTCTCCATTTTTACCTTCAGCAGAATTAGCCCAACTATCCCATGGATTATCTCCTTCGTATCCAAGTTTATTTAGCCAATCATTGTAAGACAATTTTTTTTTATATTTTTTAACATGATTGTTTGGATGAAGACCATCGTCTCTTTCGTAAGGTTCAAAACCAGGTTCACTTACTATTAAACCAATTTCAGTATCTTTATTAATTCCTAAACGCGCCATGCCCTCTGTATCAGGTTTCATATGTGTCTTACCAACAATGCCTGTTCTTATTCCAGACTTTTTTAAATAATCACCTATGGTTAATTCTCCTATTGGTAATGGGACTTGGTTCCATGTGGAACCATGACTAAAAACTGTTCGGCCAGTATAATAAGAAGCTCTTGATGGACCACAAACTGGTGATTGAACATAGGCGTGCTCAAATAAAACACCTTTTTTAGCAAGATCGTCGATATTTTTCGTTTTTAAATGTGGATGCCCATAGCAAGATAGATAATCCCATCTAAGTTGATCTGCCATTATAAATAATATATTTTTAATTTTACCCACTTTTAATTTATTCCATATCTTAAACTTTTATCAATTTTTTTACCCTCAAGTGTTTTGATCTCTACTTTTACATCTTTATTTAACCTCATATCTTTATTATTTTTCCATATACCAGCTGCTAAATGTATAATTCCAATTGTATCGTTAGGTAAATAGGGCTCTACGAAAGTTTCTTTATTAGTATCATATTTTGGCAATAAATGACTTGTTATCCAATTACATTTAAGAGGTAAAAACTCAACATCAACATTGTCATGATAAACTGCAATATTTATTGCAAGACCCTCAGATCCAAAAACTTTTCCTTTTGATAAAGTTTTTTCGAGATTTTTTTGCCAAACATTCCAGCATTTAGAATTTTTTTCTAGAGAAAACACTCCAATATTTATATGTGGTGCGAAAGCTAATTTTCTAGAGATTTCATCTTCAATTCCAGAAGCTTTAGCATGTTTATAATTTTGAGACTTAATAATTGCCACTTTTCCTAACAGCCATTTTACTTTTGACATTATTCTATAGCCTGGACCAATACTTTGGGTAATACCAAGTTTTCCATCTTCACAAGCCTTAAAATAAAGTTCGACTGCTGACCAAGAATTAATCCAGGCATCGCAATCTATCCAAAGATATTTTTTAAATTCTGGAAAATATTTTGGAATGAAAGCTCTTGATACCTGACTTTTTAACCATTCTTTTTTAAGAACTTTATATCCGGGCACTTTTATATCCCACTCAGCTTTTTTAACAGAATAAACTTTTTCTTTTAAAATTTTTACTTGCTGTTGAGTTAAGCCTGCATCTAATACACATATTGATATATTTCTACTTTGATTATGAGCATGAATTGAATTTATAAGTTCATTTAATAGTTCAAAATAATTTGAGTCTGCTAAAGTTACAATTGCATTAGAATTCATTTTATTTTCAAAGTATCCAGTCGTTATATTTATCTCGGTTCTGCCTTATAAAAATGGGCAATTCATTTATATTTACGACTTTTAGTTTTGTATTGCTTCTGTCCTTTACCTCTGAAGAATTTGCCATTAAATCATAAACAGGTTTCCGCTCTTTTATCATTCTATCAATTTCCTTTGGTCCTATATTACTTTGATCATATTCGGGGTGATGCATATAAGATCTTAGTTTTTTATCAATCTCTTCTGGTGTTTTTATGTTTGTAAAATGCCAACCTCCATTTTCGACAAAATAAACATTGTTATATTTCTTATTTGAAAAAATTGTGTCTATTCTCCATAAGGGATATTTTTTATCCTTAATCTCTCTCAGCCATTGAGGAAATAAAAAATTTTTCATCTTACAAGATTTGGATCCACACCAAACCATATTTTCTAAAATAAGGTTAAACTTATAATAAAACATTTTTTGTCTAAATAAGATAATTTTACTTTTAATATTGGTAAAATTCACATTATCTAAGTTAGGAATTTCATCTAAGTCTGAAATAATTATTTGATCATTTGCCTCAGCTGACTTTAACAAACTACCAATTGCATGTCTTTGACCGTTCTCAAATCTAACAGCATTCATTATAACTTTATTTTCCTTTATGTGATCAGTATCGTAAACATTTACTTCTTCAAGTCCTTTAGGTTTTTTATCAACAACGTGATAAATTATTTTGTCTTTAAATTTTGAAAATTTTTTAATATCAAATATTAAATTTCTTTTTTTTCCACTATGAGTAAAAGTGCTCTCCACAATAACAAACTTATCTACATACTTATCCAAAATGTTTAGTCTAACATCTAACAACATCTCTTCGTCGTAAAACATAAAACAATCAAAAATCTTCATTCAACTTTTATTTTTTTGTTCCTAGAAATTACAATGTAATTATTCTTGTAACCACAATCTTTATATCCTTGTATAATTAAGTTAAGATATCTTTTACTTGGAGGAACATGCATAGTTTTTTTGGGCATATAATAAAACATTACTTTTTTCCCTAAAATTTTAAAATATTTCTTAATATAAGTTTTGGGATAATCCTCATAAACATCTAATTCTTTTTCATCTTTTTTTGAAATTTTATAAATTGCGCCTAAAACTGTAGAATTTTTATCTTTTTGAATGTCTGCCACCCCTCCCCCAAGAAAATAATTTCTAAAAACGAGTTTATAATTTTTTAGACTGTAACAACCAATATACTTTGAATCTTTACATCTTTTCTTCATCTGTTTTTGATTAAGATTACTTCCGAAAGCAAAATATAGCATCAGGCCCCTTTAAATATTTTTATTTTTTTTCTTTTCAATATTTTAATAATACTTTTGTGGCAAGATTGTAAACGAATTTTATTTGATGATCTAATGACTATTGAAACACCAATTTTACCTAGTCTAAAGAAGGGGTAACTACCTATATCTACAAAACTTTTGTGTTTCTTTTGAACCTCTTCTAATCCTTTAGCAATATTACTTTCTACAGTTTCAACAGATATTGTTGAACTATGAGTTATTAATCCGGGTGCTAAATATTTTTTTAAATTGTTTATCATTGATTTTAAAATTGACGGAACTCCAGGAAGACAAATAACATTTTTTATCATAAAACCGGGGGCTGCACTTGATGGATTATATATTAGTTTTGAACCACTTGGCATTTTTGCCATTTTTTTTCTAGGATCATTAAAATTTTTATTTCCATAATAATTTTTTAAAATAGCATAGGCCTCTTTGTGATAAGTATATTTTTTTTTGAAAGCTTTAGAAATTGACTTTGAAGTAATATCATCATGAGTTGGTCCAATACCCCCAGTGGTTAGAACATAATTATTATTCTTACTTAATGATAAAACATTTTTGACAATTCTACTTTCAACATCTGGGACTATTCTTACCTCACTAACTTTAATACCTAAATTATTATTCAACCATGAAGCTAAAAAAGAAATATTTTTATCTACAGTTCTCCCTGACAAAATCTCATTACCTATTACTAAGATTGCGGCAGAAATTTTTTTATTTTTTTTAGTCATATTTTGTTAATATTAAAAAATGAATTTCGAAAATGAATTAATACCAGGTGTTCTAATAAAAAGATACAAACGATTTTTTGTTGATATTAAATTAAAAAATAAAATTATAACTGCACACTGTCCAAATCCAGGTTCAATGATAAAATTATTAGATAAAGGAAACCCGGTTTGGATAACAAAATCAAAAAATGTGCACAGAAAACTTAAATATACCCTTCAAATTATTCAGGTTAATAAAATAAAAATTTGTATAAATACACATGTTACAAATAAAATAGTCCAAGAAGCAATTAATAAAGGTTCAATTAAAGAGTTAAAAGATTTTAATATAATTAGACCTGAAAAAAAGTTCGGCAAAAATACAAGATTTGATTTTTTTTTACTTAATAAAGTAACGAATAAAAAAGCATTTCTTGAAGTTAAAAGTGTATCTTTGCAAAGAAAAAACTATCATGCTGAATTTCCAGACTCCGTTACTAGCAGGGGAAAAAAGCATTTAGAAAATTTAGTAATAGCTAATAAACAGGGTTATGAAAGCTATCTTTTTTTTCTAATCCAAATAGAAAAATGCAAGTCTTTTGCTATAGCATCTGACATAGATCCCGAATATTTCAAAGTTTTTAACAGTGCATTAAAAAAAAACATAAATGTTATTTGTTATGATTGTAAATTTACAAACAAAGGAATAGAAATAAATAAAAAAATTGATTTAATTAATGAATGATAAAATTTTAGAGTCTTTTGAAGGTACAAGAAGAGCTGGTGCTATTGCGGCTGGAGCTTTAGACGAATTAAATTCAATTATAAAACCTGGAGTAACAACTGAGGATATAGACAAGATATGCTATGAATACATTAATGACAACGGAGCATACTCTGCGCCACTATTTTATAGAGGTTTTCCTAAATCTTGTTGTACGTCAACAAACCACATTGTATGTCACGGGATACCACAAAAAAAATTTTTAAAAGATGGTGATATATTAAATGTTGATGTTACAGCAATTAAAGACGGATGGCACGGTGATACAAGTCGAATGTTTTTAGTGGGAAACGTATCAGTAAAAGCCAAAAAATTAATTAAAGCCACTTATGAGTCTATGATTAAGGGTATCGAGACATTAAAAGAGGGATCTTTTACTGGAGATATAGGATTTGCAATACAAAATTACGTGGAACAAAAAGGTTTCTCAGTTGTAAGGGACTTTTGTGGTCACGGACTAGGTAAAAAATTTCATGAACCTCCAAACATTTTACATTATGGAGAACCAAAAACTGGAAACAGACTGTCTGCAGGAATGTTGTTTACAATTGAACCAATGATTAATGAGGGTGAATATAATACAAAATTGCTACAAGATGGTTGGACAGCAGTTACAAAAGATAAGTCTTTGTCAGCACAATTTGAACACACAGTTGGAGTAACTAGTAATGGTTATGAAATTTTTACTTTATCTAAGAAAAAAATGGATCTACCTGAAACATTAAAATGATAGAAAGATACTCTAGGGAAGAAGTTAAAAAAATCTGGCAAGATCATAATAGATATAAAATTTGGTTAGACATTGAACTTGCAGCTGCTTTAGCAATGGAAAAATATAAACTAATACCAAAGGGTGTTTATAAAAAGGTTAAATCTAAATCAAAAATTGATGTAAAAAAGATTTTAAAAATTGAAGGTAAGGTAAGACATGATGTGATTGCTTTTCTCAGTTCCATAATGGAAAAATCTGGGAACGAGGGAAGATTTTTACATAAGGGAATGACGTCATCAGATGTGTTAGATACTTGTTTTAATTTACAGCTTAAACAATCTGGAGAAATACTTCTTAAAGATATTGATAATTTATTAAGCGCAATTAAAAAACAATCAATAAAACACAAATTTACTCTTTGTATTGGTAGAAGCCACGGAATACATGCAGAACCAACAACATTTGGGCTCAAGCTTCTTACTTATTATGCAGAATTCTCAAGAAATAAAAAAAGACTTGAAAAAGCTATTGAAGATATTTCAACTTGCGCAATTTCTGGGGCTGTTGGAACGTTTGCAAATATAGATCCTAGAATTGAAAAGTTTGTTGCGAACAAATTAAAATTAAAAATTGAACCAATTTCAACACAAATTATTCCAAGAGACAGGCATGCTCATTTTTTTTCAGTGTTGGGTATAATTGCGAGTTCTATTGAAAGATTTTCTGTCGAGATACGAAATTTACAAAGAACAGAAGTTGCGGAAGTTTATGAGTTTTTTAAAAAAAAACAAATGGGTTCATCTGCAATGCCTCATAAAAAAAATCCAGTCCTAAGTGAGAATTTAACCGGGTTAGCAAGATTAGTAAGGTCAATGGTAATACCGGCAATGGAAAACGTTGCGTTGTGGCATGAAAGAGATATTTCACACTCAAGTGTTGAGAGAAATATTGGTCCAGATGCAACTGTAACTCTAGATTTTGCTTTAAACAGAATGAGTGAGGTAGTTAATTCTATGAAAATAAATAAGAGTAATATGAAAAAAAATTTAGATTTAACAAAAGGATTATTTTTCTCACAAAGAGTAATGCTTTTTCTTACAGAAAAGG